>CAJAXU010000253.1 GCA_903948045.1 uncultured beta proteobacterium
CTTTGCCATGCTGCCAAACTCCTTGGCCAGGGCGCCAATCTCGTCTTTGCGCTGGGCCACGGAATCAATGTCGCGGCTATCAAAATGACCGTGTGCCAGACGCGTGGCAGCACGTTCCAGCCGGTTTAGCGGCCGCGTGAGCGAGAGTGACAACGCCAGCGAAATCAACCCGCTGAGCAGCAGACCCAGGCCCAACTGCAAGCCAGCGTAACGCCCTTGCAACCAACTCCCCAGCGGCGGCGCTTCGCTGGGGGCCATTGGCAACCACAGCAAAATGCTGGCCGGTGGCGTGGTATCAGGAAAAGCCTCTGGGCCCAGCAGCATGCGGCGATCGCGCAACTGCATGTGGGGCGTGTCGAGTTGCCGGTTCATTTTGAAAAATGCAAGCACTGCAACTGGCACAGCCCGGTCGAGCAAATCCTTGCCATCGTCATCGAGCAAAAACGAGGTAATCCCCCGGTTGGTTTCAACATCCTGCGAAAACCGCCGCAAGCCCTGCAAACCACGGTTGCGGTAAATCGTCTGCATCTGGCTTTGGTGCTGCTCCAGTTGCCGCTGGTGGAAGATACCCAGTGGCTGCAAACCTTCCTGATTGCGCAGGACATCCAGCAGCAACGAAAAGCTGGTGACGACGACAAAGAATGTGAGCCAAAACGCCAGAAAAATCTTGACCGCAATGCGTGACATCAGGCTATGCCCGCCAGCGTCAGCACATAACCGGCGCCCCGCACCGCCGTGATGCGCGCCTCGCCGTCCGGGTGAGCGCCGAGCTTTTTGCGCAAGTTGCTGATGTGCATATCCAGGCTGCGGTCAAACGCCTGCAGACGCCGCCCCAGGGCGCGTTGAAACAACTCGCTCTTGTCAATAATCTGACCGGGTGAGCGCAGCAGTTCCTGCAGTACGCTGAACTCGGCACCGGTCAGCACAATTTTTTGTCCGCCACAAAACACCTGGCGCGTGGCCGGGTTGAGTTCCAGGTCGGCCACGCGCAGCACGGCCGCCCCCTGTTTGTCTTCGTGTGCGATTTGACTGCGCCGCAAAATGCTGCGCACCCGCGCCACCAGTTCGCGGGGGCTGCTGGGCTTTGGCAGGTAGTCATCGGCGCCGAGTTCAAGACCAATGATGCGATCCATCTCCTCGCCCCTGGCGGTGAGCATCAGCACCGGGATGGTGTCACTGCGTCGCACCTGGCGCAACACGTCCAGACCCTGCTGGCCGGGCAGCATGATGTCCAGAATAAGAAGGTCAAAGGACGACTGCTGCAGTGCGGGCAGTACGGCGTTGCCGTCATGCACGGCCTCCAGCACCATGCCTTCCATGTCAAAGTATTGCCGCAACAGGTTGCACAGTTCAACATCGTCATCGGCAATCAGCAAGCGTGGCATAGAGGCTCCATCATCAGGGCGTTCAGTCTAGCAAACACAGCCCAAATTGGCCGACAGATCAGGGTAAAGAAGTGTCAGGAAAACCTTTACCCAAGATGACGTTGGGTTGACGTTTCCCGGCCTCCTTGTGCGCAGAATTGAGCCCATCGAGCAGCCATCAAACGAAACGATGCCGCTCGATTTTTGGAACCTGACCCAACAGTGCCTTTTTGGAGAATTTCATGAACAAGTCGACATTCGCAGCCTTTCTTCTTTCCGCAGTAGCCGGTGTTTTCTCGGTCCAGGCACAAGCCGCTGATGCCCCCACCCCACCCGCAGCGCCGACCAAACCCGCAGCACCCACAC
>CAJAXU010000254.1 GCA_903948045.1 uncultured beta proteobacterium
GTGCCCAGCCATCGCGCGCCGCTGCTGGCTGCCCTGCAAACGGCGAAGCTGCCCCAGGTGCCGGAGTTTGATGCCAAATCGGCCTCCAAGCCTTTATCCGTAAGCCTCTCTAGCTATCAAAAATGGAGCAAGACCGAGGTTGCCGCCCGCGCCGAGGTGCTGCGCCGCGCCGCCGACGCGCTGCAGGCCGAGTTACCACGCTTCTGCGCTCTGCTGGTCAAGGAAGCGTTCAAGACCTGGGGCGACGCGGTGAGCGAGGTGCGCGAGGCGATCGACTTTCTGCGTTACTACGCCGGCGAGGCCGAGCGCCTCATGGCGCCCATGCCCATGCCGGGCCTGGTCGGCACGCAGCCGCTGGGCATCACCGGCGAGAGCAACACCCTGCGCCTGACCGCGCGCGGCCCCTGGGTTTGCATCAGCCCCTGGAATTTTCCGCTGGCGATTTTTGTCGGCCAGGTGGCGGCGGCGCTGGCCACCGGCAACACGGTGCTGGCCAAGCCGGCCGAGCAAACGCCGGGTGTGGCGCTGGCGGCGGTGCAACTGCTGCATGCCGCCGGCGTCCCGGCGGATGCGCTGCAGCTGCTGCACGGCCCGGGCGAAACGGTGGGTGCGGCCCTGGTAGCCGCACCCGGCGTGGCCGGTGTGGTGGTCACCGGCTCCCCCGAGGTGGAGCGTCTGATCCATCGCGCGCTGGCCGCCTAGGACGGCCCCATCGGGCCGCTGATTGCCGAGACCGGCGGCATCAACGCCATGCTGGTCGACAGCAGCGCGTTGCCCGAGCAGGTGGCAGACGCCGTGATGCAAAGCGCCTTTCGCAGCGCCGGCCAGCGCTGCTCGGCGCTGCGCCTGCTGTGCCTGCATGAGGCCATAGCCGATGCGGTGATCGAGATGATTGTGGGTGCCGCGCGTGAGCTGGTGGCCGGCAACCCGGCTGAGCTCTCTACCGACCTCGGCCCGGTGATCGACGCCGAGGCTTTTGCCGGCATCGGGCGCCACCTACATCGTTTAACTTCAGAGCAAAAACGGGTTCTAGGCCCCGTCAATGCTAGCGATGTAGCTATTGAATCAATAGCAAATTTGCTGCCACCGCAGGCCTTTGAGATCGCTTCAATAGCCGACCTGCGCCAGGAAATCTTCGGCCCGGTGCTGCACATCGTGCGCTGGAAGGGCGATCCGCAGGCGGTGCTGGCGCAAATCAACGCGCTCGGCTACGGCCTGACGCTGGGCATTCAGACCCGCATCGACTCACGTGCCCTGGCGCTGGCGCACGCGGCGCAGGTTGGCAACGTCTACATCAACCGCAACCAGATTGGCGCGGTGGTCGGTGTCCAGCCTTTTGGCGGCGAAGGCCTGAGCGGCACCGGCCCCAAAGCCGGCGGGCCGCACTACCTGCTGCGCTTTTGCGCCGAGCAAACCGTCACCGTCAACACCACGGCGGCCGGGGGCAATGTGCAGTTGCTGGCCAACGGGGCCGTCTAATTGCCCTTTGGGGCAATTGGCAACCACCGGCCAGCCGTCAACAATAGCTGAAAGCGAAGCAGTGGTCAGAGTTCTGGCTGCTTTGCCTGTTTTTGTAATGGAACTCCCTGCATCTACCCGGGCATCACAATGAGCGACTCAGATCCAGCTATCTGCAAGCCCACCGCCATGCCCCTGGGCATGCCCGTGGTCATAACTCTATCTGCGGGCGCGCGTGTCGGTCAAGTTATCAATAACTTGATCTTCCTGCCCGGTGGGCGCACCGGAACGCTGAGCATCTCGGTGACTCAAGAAGACATTCATGCAGGCCGAATCAGCCGAATGATCTCTGACCGTGACCTTGAATAAAGGGCTCGCTTGCGAGGGATCTGGCGTGTACGTTGCCATTTGGCCTGAGAGAATCTTCCAACCATGGACACCCCAACCCTGTTCCTTCTGACCAGCCTCATGCTGGTGATCCTGCCCATAGCGCTGTGGGTTACCGTGGGGCCTAACTTGCGCCGGCGGACCTTTGTTCGCTTCTGGTGTGGGGGCGGGTTGGTGCTTGGCCTGGGCACCTGCCTGGTTGGACTGCGAGGCATCGCGCCTGGATTTGTCACGATTTCTATGGGAAATGCGCTCATCGCGCTTGGTTTGCTGATCAGATGGCAGTCGCTGCGCGGCATGGCCAACCAGCCGCCGGTCTCCTGGCTCACGCTGTTCGGGCTGGCATCGGCTGGCGTTCTGGCGATTGAATGGGCGCGTTCGACAGGGGTCATCCCCTGGCCGCTGATCGCTTACCCGATCCTGCTGGCCATGGCCGGCATTGCGCTGCGGTACTGCGTCCTGATCGCTCGCACGCAGCACAGCCCAGCGGCTTGGTGGCTGGCGGTGAGTTACCTGCTTCCCGCCGTGACATTGGCCATTCAACTGGCGATTTTTCTATCGCGATGGGAATTGCCGGCCGGGGCCTACCCCGCGCAATTGGCGCCTGCCATCGGGGTGACGATGGTGTTTTTGGCGGTCATCAGTAATTTCGCCTTTTTGGGCATCATGTTGGAGCGTAAGGCCAGGCAGCAAGCCGAGGAGATCAAACAGGCCGAGCGAGAAAAGTTGCTGCGCGAGTTATCGACCCGATTGTCCCGGCTGGACCGGCTGCGCAGTCTAGGCGCCTTGACCGGCGCGCTGGCGCATGAACTGACGCAGCCGCTGACGGCGATCCTCTCAAACGCCGAGCTGGCCGAGGCCAGCCTCAAAAAAGGCGGGCAAAACGCCGAGGAGCAGGCCGAGCAGCAGGCCGAGCTGGTGCAAGGCATCCTGCGCAACGCCAGACGGGGCAAGGCGATTGTCCAGCGCATCCGGCAAAGACTGCAGCCAGTGGACCCGGTCTTGGGCCGGGTGGACTTGTTCTGGTTAAGCGCTGACGTGATCGACCTGATGGCACCGTTGATGCAGGCCCATCAAGTGGTGCTGGTCCGGCGGATGCCGGACACGCCCTTGTTCGTGCCCGGCGACGCGATCGAGCTCTCGCAAGTGCTGGTCATTGTGCTGACCAACGCCGTCGAGGCGTGCACGGCGTCGGCGACGGCGTCGCGGCGGATTGAGATTGCGCTGCAGGCCGACGAGGGGCGTGCCTCTTGGTCGGTGCGCGACCAAGGCCCTGGGTTCTCGAGTGAGGCGCTGACAAGTGCCAAAGAGGCGCTTTTCACCACCAAGCCCGGCAACCTGGGTCTGGGTCTGGAGATTGCGACGACCATCGTTCGCCAACATCACGGCACCTTGACGCTGGCCAACGCGCCAGGCGGTGGCGCGATCGTGGTGATAGACCTACCGCTGGCCTTACCCGCCGACCCTCATGGTGCCTGAGCAGATCAAGCCACAAACAGGCGTATTGCCCGACCCGCGCCGGCCTTCGCCTCCCTCAAGGCCTCGGCGCGTCGTCACGGTAGACGACGAGATCCTCGCTGCCCGATACGCACGCGGCTGCGTGGTCCTGATCGATGATGACGCCGAGGTGCTGTCCGCGTTGTCGGCCCGGCTGATATTCGAAGGTTATGCGGTCGAAACCTTTGCGTCGGCGCGCCACTATCTGGAGGCGCTGGATTTGCCTGTGCCGTCATTTCCGGGGCCAAGTTGCCTGTTGTGCGACCTGCGGATGCCGGAGATCGACGGCCTGGCTTTGCAGCGCCAACTGCAAGGGCGCGATGTGCCCCCGATGGTGCTGATGAGCGGGCAGAGTCTGCCGCAGGAGGTGGTGGCTGCATTTCATGGCGGTGCAATCGACTTCCTGATCAAGCCATTTGACGCCGCCGAATTATTGTTAGCCGTTGCCAAGGCACTGAGCACCAACGCGGTGCAACACACTGTTGCGCAACGCCAGCTGGATGCCGCAGCGCTGGTGGCGTCATTGACGGACAAGGAGCTGAAAGTGATCCAGCTGGTGGTCCAGGGACAGACCAACCCTCAGATCATGGTGAGCCTAGACATCGCGCTGCGCACCGTCAAATTGCACCGGCAGCGGGCCATGGAAAAGCTGGGGCTGGACAGCGTCGCGGCCCTGGGGCGGTTTGCGCAAGAGGTGGGGTGGTGAGGCCCATTCGCGACCAGAACCCAGGCCATACTTGGCTGGGATAAGCCTGCTTTATCCGGGCCTGGGGGAGCTTGCTTGAGCGCTGGCTGGTTTGATCGCAGCCCTAAAAGCGCGAATCTTCAAAAAACACCGAATCACCGCGCCCGGCCTCCTTGGCCTGGTACATGGCTTGGTCGGCGCTGGCCAGCAAAGCGGGCAAGGTCTTGCCGTCGGCGGGACATAGCGCAATGCCCAGGCTGCTGCCAACCTGGACGGCGCCACCATCAATAGCCACCTCCGCACGGATGGCGGTCTGCAAGCGCATCGCCAACTCACCGAGCCGGGGGCGGTCAACCGCGTCGGCGGCACCGGCCACCAGCACCACGAACTCGTCGCCACCGAGCCGGGCTGCCGTGTCGGCGCCGCGCAACGCCGCTTTGATGCGTCGCGCCACTTCGATCAGCACCTGGTCGCCCGCCCGGTGCCCATGCCGGTCGTTGACCGCCTTGAAGCCGTCCAGGTCCAGCAGCATCACGCTGTGCAGGCCGGATTCGGCCAGCATCTGGGCGGCACGCGCCTCCAGCCCGGCCCGGTTGGCCAGGCCGGTCATGGCATCGGTCTGAGCGGCCTTGGCCAGCCAGCCGGCTTTTTGCTGTAGCGCCAGTTGCTGCGACTGGATCAGCCGAATACGGCGGCTGAGTGCCAGGGCAAACACCAGCATTTCCATCACAATGCCCAGTTGCAGCCCGTTGGAGACCATGAAGGGGGAATCCAGCAGCCCCCAGTTCACCAGCACCACACTCAGCACTGCCAGAAACAGCATGACCTGGCCGCCCAGGTACCACAGCGCGGGCCGGTAGCCCCGCGCATACACCACCACGGCGGCTGCGACCATCAGCACCGAGGCGCCGGCCGAGGCCAGCTCGATCAGGCGCTGTGCCATGGCCACCTGGAACGTCAGGCCAAGCAGCAGCGCCAGCAGGCTCAGCCCCAACGGCAGCCAGACCAGACGGTTGATCCAGGGCGCGCGCCGGGCCAGCTCAAGAAAGCTGCGCCCAAACAGGGCGCTGCACAGGATCCACAGGCTGGGCGCCACCACGTAGGACAACTCGATGCCGGCGGGCCAGTCGGGAAACAGATGGCGCGCGGCGTGGCCGTTGAAACTGGCCACCGTCAGCAGGGCAAAGCCGCAGCTCAAGACATAAAGCCCGTAGCTGCGGTCCCGGAACACCAGCGTCAACACCAGGTTGTAGACCAGCAGAGCCAGCAAGATGCCGTAGCTCAAGCCGTCAAACAGCCGCTTGTCTTGGCGCGATGCCAAGTAGCCGGCCGGGTCCCAGGCCGACAGTTGGTACAGCTGCGAGGTCTGCGACACCAGGCGCAGGTAGGCGGTGTAGCCGCCAGCCTGCGGCAGGCGCACCCGGAACACATAGCGCTCGCTCCCCAGTGGGCGTGAGGCAAAAGGGTGGGTCAGGCCGGTGCGCACCGGCGGCGCCAGCAGTTGCCCGGCGGCGTCATAAGGGCCATGGAACTCCAAGTCCTGGATCCCGGTGGTGGGCAGGGCCAGCACCCAATCGCCCGCACCGCCGCTTTGCACCAGGTCAAACTTGAGCCAATAAGGCCGGTTGTCGTAGCCGGTGCGCAGTTCCTGCCCGGGTAGCGCAAATGCCGCCTGGCCGGCGGGTGCCAGCAGATCGGCCAGTTGGCGCTGCCGGCTGTCGTCGATCAGGTAGCGCACCTGGCCGCTCAATTCGGCACCGGGCACCTTGGCCTGCAGCAGTTGCTGCGCCAGGGCCGGCAGCGCCAGCCAGAGCATCAGCCATGCCATGAGACGGTAAAACCAGGTCATCGGGCAATTATGCGGGAACCTGCATGTGCGGCTCAGCCGTTTGATCTGTGTCAATCAAGGGTCGTGCGAATCGGTGCCCAATGGGGCGGTACTTCCTATGAGAATCAACGGCAAATCAAGAGAAGGAGACTCTTTATGAAAATCAACGAAGGCGGTCTGGACCGCACACTGCGTGTGGTGGCTGGCCTGGCCCTTATCGCGCTGACCTTGAGCGGCAGCATCGGCGTCTGGGGTTGGGTAGGCCTGGTGCCGCTGGCCACGGGCGCGATCGGCTGGTGCCCGCTCTACACGCTGTTTGGCTGGAAC
>CAJAXU010000255.1 GCA_903948045.1 uncultured beta proteobacterium
ATCTCTGCAAATGTCGTCGCGGTTGTCCACGCTCAAGCCCATGGGCAGTTATCGGCTGTCGGTGCAGGGCGGTTCCGGTGTTGCCTTTACCCTTGAAACGCTGGAAGGCAGCCTACAATTAACCGGCTCTGGCCAGTGGGTAGGCGACCGGTTGCGCTTTGAGGGCGTGGCCAGCGCCCCCCCCGAGCGGCTAGACGCGCTGGCAAACCTTTTGAACATCCTTGGCCAACGCGATGGCGCGCGCTCCATCATCAAATTGGGTTGAATCCGCATGACATCATCCGCTTTTCGGTCACCCGTTTTTGCTATTTTTTCAATAGCGATAAGTGCTTTACTGGCGGGGGCTACAGGCCTTTTTTCCTTAGAAGTTCAGGCCCAGCCAGCCAAGGCGACGGTTGCCCGAGTCGAGCCAGTCACGCTGAATTTCGTGAACGCCGAGATCGAGGCGGTGGCGCGCACCATGGCCACCATCATGGGTGTCAATTTGGTGGTGGATCCGCGGGTCAAGGGCACCATGACGCTGTTCACCGAGAAGTCGGTCAGCCGGGCCGTCGCCATCAACCAGTTTATGGCGGCGTTGCGTCTGCAGGGTTTCACCATGGTCGAGTCGGGCAACCTGTACCGCGTGGTGCCCGAGGCTGATGCCAAGCTGCAGAGTGGGTCGGTCGCCATCGGCGAAGCGGCGCCGGCCGCAGCCGTTGGCAACCAGGTCATCACCCAGATTTTTCGCCTCAGCTACGAGTCGGCCAACAATCTGGTGCCGGTGTTGCGGCCCTTGATCAGCCCCAACAACACCATCAACGTCAACCCGGGTAACAACTCGCTGGTGATCACCGACTACGCCGACAACCTGCGCCGCATTGCCCGCATCATTGCCACCATGGACGTGGCCAATGCCACCGATGTCGAGGTGCTGCCACTCAAGCACGCCATTGCATCGGACCTGGCTCCACTGGTGCTGCGCCTGATTGAATCCACCGCCGCGCCGGCAGCAGCCGGCCAGGCCGATACCTCGTTCAAGACCATTCTGGTGGCCGAGCCGCGCAGCAATTCGCTGATCCTGCGTGCTGCCAATGCCGCCCGCTTGGCCCTGGTCAAGTCGCTGGTGAGCAAGCTGGACCAGCCTGACGTCGCGGCCAGTGGTAACCCGGCTGGCAATATCCATGTGGTCTACCTGAAAAATGCCGATGCCACCAAGCTCGCCGCCACGCTGCGTGCCGCCATCAGTGGTGAGGTGCGCACCGCCACAGCGCCGGCGGCGCCCGGCGGTGCGTCGTCCGCCAGCAGCGCCACAGCCACCACCTCGGGTGGTCAGGTGCAGGCCGACACCGCCACCAACTCACTCATCATCACCGCGCCCGAGCCGCAATACCGCCAGTTGCGCGCCGTGATTGACCGTCTGGATGCCCGGCGCGCCCAGGTCTTTGTGGAAAGCCTGATCGCTGAGGTCAGCGCGGACCGTGCGGCGGAGTTTGGCATTCAGTGGCAGGGCGCCCTGGGCAGCGCTGGCAGCCCCAATATCGGTTTGCTGGGCACCAACTTTGGCGCTGGCATCAGCAACATCATCAACCTGTCGACCGCCGTGGCCGCAGGTGCGCCGGCGGTGGCGCGCGGTGCCAATATTGGCCTGGCGCACCAGACCAACGGCGTTTATGTGCTGGGCTTTCTGGGGCGCTTCCTGGAAGAGTCGGGCAGTGGCAATGTGCTCTCCACGCCAAATTTGCTGACCCTGGACAACGAAGAGGCCAAGATCGTGATCGGTCAGAACGTGCCCTTTGTCACTGGCCAGTTCACCAACACCGGCAGCAGCAACACGGTCAATCCGTTTCAGACCATTGAGCGCAAAGACGTCGGCCTGACGCTCAAGGTCAAGCCACAGATCAGCGAGAACGGCACCGTCAAACTCGCCATCTACCAGGAGGTGTCCAGCGTGCTGGCCTCTACCGTCAATGCCGCCAATGGCCCGACCACCAACAAGCGCACGATTGAATCCAATGTGCTGGTAGAAGACGGCGCGGTGGTGGTGCTGGGGGGACTGCTGCAGGATGAGTATTCCGGCAACCAGGAGAAGGTGCCTGGTCTGGGTGACGTGTCTTTCTTTGGCAACCTGTTCAAGAGTGAAACCCGCACCCGCAAAAA
>CAJAXU010000256.1 GCA_903948045.1 uncultured beta proteobacterium
AACGTCTGGGAACTCACCGCCGATGTTTACACCGAAGACCACAGCGGCCCCGAAACCCTGGCACCCGACCAGCCTCCGCTCGCCGCCCGGCCCGCTGCGGCCAACGGCGCAGCGGGTCGCCATGTCATCAAAGGCGGCTCTTACCTGTGTGCGCCCAACTACTGCATGCGCTACCGGCCCGGCGCCCGCCAGGCGCAAGAGGATGACCTGGCCACCAGCCACCTGGGCTTTCGCACCGTGCTGCGTGCGCCTGGGCCCTGAGCCACGGCCGCCATGGGTAGCTTTGGCTAGGTAAGCCAGTGGCTGTCCCGATAATGTCCGCATGAGCCTTGCCACCCCCGCCCCTACTCACAGCGAGCCCGCGCCGCGCCCGGCGTCGCTGCGCGCGCTGTTCTGGTCGTTCACCTGGCTGGCGCTGCAAGGCTTTGGCGGCGTGCTGGCCATCGTGCAGCGCGAACTGGTCGAGCGCCGGCGCTGGCTCACGCGCGAGGAGTTTGTCGAAGACTGGGCCGTGGCGCAGGTGCTGCCCGGCCCGAACGTGGTCAATTTGTCGCTGATGCTGGGCGACCGCTTTTTCGGGCTGCGCGGCGCGCTGGTGGCCATGGCCGGCATCCTGACGTTTCCGCTGCTGGGGGTGCTGCTGCTGGCCACCCTGTATGCCAGCGTGCAAACGCTGCCGGTGGCCCAGGGCGCGCTGCGCGGCATGGGCGCTGTGGCCGCCGGCCTGATCACCGCCACCGGCATCAAGCTGATCCCAGCTTTAAAGCAAAATGTGGTCGGAACCCTTGTCAGTATTGGCTCTATAGCTATCACTATCATAGCAATTGCCTGGCTTCGGCTGCCACTCGCCTGGGTGCTGCTGGGCCTGGGCGGGCTCACCTGCGCTTGGGCCTTCCGGCAGCTGGGTCGCCTGACTGCTGGCAGGGCGACATGATGAGCATTGAGCTTGCCGCCGCAGACTGGTGGGCGCTGCTTGCGCAATTTTTGTCGCTGTCCTTGCTGGCTGTCGGCGGCGCCATCACCACCGCACCCGACATGCACCGCTATCTGGTCACCCAACAGCATTGGTTGAGCGAGGCGCAATTCACCTCCTCCATCGCTCTGGCCCAGGCCGCACCCGGCCCCAACGTGCTGTTCATCGCGCTGTTCGGTTGGCAGGTCGGGCTCAATGCCGCCGCCAGTAGCGGCATGCCAAGTTGGGCCAGCGCCCTCCTGGGCGTGACCCTGACCATGGTCGGCACCCTGCTGCCCAGCACCATCCTCACCTTCAGCGTGGCGCGCTGGGGCCACCGCAACCGCGAACGGCGCGTGGTACGCGCCTTCAAACAGGGCATGGCGCCCCTGGTGGTTGGCATCCTGCTGGCCACCGGCGTCATCCTGGCCACCAACCAGGGCACCTCACCCGACCACTGGCCGCTTTGGCTGCTGGCCGCCGTCACCGCGCTGCTGGTCTGGCGCACACGCATCCACCTGCTCTGGCTGCTCGGCGCCGGCGCGGTGTTGGGGGGCTTGGGTTGGGTTTAAGGCTTCGCCGACCGCTGCCGTAAAGCCTCATACAAACAAACGCCGCTGGCCACCGACACGTTCAGGCTTTCCACCGCACCGCGCATCGGGATGCTCACCAGCTCATCGCAGGTCTTGGCGGTCAGCTGGCGCAAGCCGGCGCCCTCGGCGCCCAGCACCAAGGCTATCGGGCCGGTCAGGTCGGCCTGATACAGGGTGCGCGGCGCCGCGTCGCTGGTGCCAATCACCCAGATATTGCGTTCCTTCAGCTCGCCCAGGGTGCGCGCCAGGTTGGTCACCATGAAATAGGGCACGGTTTCTGCCGCGCCGCTGGCCACTTTGGCCACCGTGGCGTTGATGCCGGCCGCGTGTCTTTGGGCGCAATCACCGCGTGCACGCCCGCGCCGTCGGCCACCCGCAGGCAGGCGCCCAGGTTGTGCGGGTCGGTCACGCCGTCGAGCACCAAGATAAGGGGGTTAAAGCGCTGGTCGGCGGGTAGTGCGCTTTGCG
>CAJAXU010000257.1 GCA_903948045.1 uncultured beta proteobacterium
GCGACCCTGAAGCAGATGACCACGAACCAGCTCGGCGACCTACCGAACGTCAGCTTCGCGCCTGGCATGCGCATGGGCCTCGGCTTCCATATCGTCGGCGAGCCCAAGGATGTCACCGAGCACCTCAGCCCCGGCACCTTTGGCGGGCTCAGGGTCTGCCGGTTCACCGTCCCACTCCGGGTCGCTGAAGTGGTGGTGGGCTTTGACGAAATCGTAAATGGTGAAGTGGTCTTTGCCGTCATACAGGCGCGTGCCGCGCCCGATGATCTGTTTGAACTCGATCATCGAGCCCACAGGCCGCATCAACACGATGTTGCGCACGTTTCTGGCATCCACCCCGGTGGACAGCTTTTGCGAGGTGGTCAGGATGGTGGGGATGGTCTTCTCGTTGTCCTGAAAGTCGCGCAAGTGCTGGTCGCCCAGCGCCTTATCGTCCGCGGTCACGCGCACGCAGTACAGGGGGTCTGTGCCGGTCTTGGTCTGGTTGATCAGGTCACGCACCATCAGCGCATGGGGCTGCGTGGCACAAAACACCAGGGTCTTCTCCCGCTGGTTGATCATCCCCATGAATAGCTTGACGCGGTAGGCTTCGCGCTCCGGGATGATGATGATCTTGTTGAAGTCATTTTCAACATAGCGCTTGCCGGCCACCACCTCGCCCGCCACCACGGCGTCGTCCGGTGTGTGCGTGTAGTCGTCAATCGTGGTGGCAATCTGCTTCACCTTGAAGGGCGTCAAAAAGCCATCGTTGATGCCGTCTTTGAGCGAATACTGGTAGACCGGCTCGCCAAAGTAAGTGTAGGTATCGGCATTGGTTTTGCGCTTGGGCGTGGCCGTCAGGCCCAGCTGCACCGCCGGTGCAAAGTAGTCCAGAATCTTGCGCCAATTGCCCTCGTCATTGGCCCCGCCACGGTGGCACTCATCGACGACGATCAGGTCAAAAAAATCGCTGGGGTACTCGCCAAAGTAGGGGGCGCCGCCCGGCCCGCTCATGAAGGTCTGGAAGATCGTGAAAAAGATGTTGCCGTTTTTCGGGACACGGCCTTTTTTGCGGATGTCAGCCGGGTCAATCCGCACCAGCGCATCGTCCGGGAAGGCTGAAAACGCGTTGTACGCCTGGTCGGCCAGAATGTTGCGGTCTGCCAAAAACAAGACGCGGGGCCGGCGTGTGGGCTGGCCGCTCAGGTTCCAGCGGCTCTGAAACAGCTTCCAGGCCAGCTGAAAGGCAATGAAGGTCTTGCCGGTGCCGGTGGCCAGGGTGAGCAAAACACGGTCACGACCGGCTGCAATGGCTTCCAGCACCCGGGTGATGGCCACGTCCTGGTAGTAGCGCCCCTGCCAGGTGCCGCCCTTGTCCTCAAAAGGGATGGCGGCAAAGCGGTCACGCCACGCGGCGCCACCCGGGTCGGCCTGGGCAAAGGTCAGCGCCCACAGCTCGTCCGGGCTGGGGTAGGCGGCCACATCCCCTTCGGTGCCGGTGGTCATGTCCACGCCGTAAATCTGCTGGCCGTTGGTGGCATAGGTGAAGCGCACCGCCAGTTTGTTGGCGTAGCTCTTGGCCTGGCCCACGCCCTCGGTGTACGGTTTATCCCAGGCCTTGGCCTCCACCACGCCCAGCTTGGTGTTGCGGTACACCAGCACATAGTCTGCAATGTCGCCCTTGGCCCGCTTGCCGCCGCCTTGCAGCCGCCCCAAGGTGATGCCATGCTCGCGCAGGATGCGGCTGCCATCCACCACGCCCCAGCCGGCGGCCTTGAGCGCGGGGTCAATGTGGTCGGCGCGGGTTTCGGCTTCGTTCATGGTTGTGTCTCGTAGATTAGCATCAAACGACGTTGCGTCTCAAAAATTGATGATTTTGATATGCAAATCTTGTTGCGACTATTTGGTGAGACTCAAAAAACCTCAACGCCTTCGGCCACATTGAGCAATTCCCGGAAAGCGTAAATACCGGGTCGGCGGCCGCGGCCTTCTTCCAACGTCAGCAGAATGCCGGCTTCGCGCAACAGGGTCAGGATACGGCTGGCGCTTGGTTTGGGGATACCGGCATGGTTGGTAAACGCTGGCGCGCCGAAGATGGGCGACTGAAACAGAAAATCCACCGCCCGCATCGTGTGCTGGGAATGCGTCAGATCGGCCACTTGCGTCTTGATGCGGTCATAGAGCGCAAGAATCGAACGCGCGCGGCGCTCGTTTTCACCCGCCTGCTCGCGCACCCCCTCCAAAAAGAAGACGCACCACCCCGTCCAGTCGCCATCGCGGGACACCGCACGTAAGCGCTCTTGGTACTCCTCGCGCTTGCGCTCCGGGTAGCCGCTCATGTAAAAGTCGGGGCTGGTCAGCAATTTCCGCTGGTAAAGAAAAAGCGGTATCAGCATGCGCCCCAAGCGGCCATTGCCATCCTTGAAGGGGTGCAGCGCCTCAAACTCGACGTGCACAATCGCCAGTTGCACCAGCGCATCCGGCTCGGCGGTGCTGCCAAAGTAGCGCTCCCAATCGTCCATGCCTGCGCGCAGATGTTCGGGCGCAAGGGGCATAAAACTCGCCGTTTCTGCCGTGCAGCCCTTAGGCCCAATCCAGTTCTGCTCGTCACGGTAGTTGCCCGGCGCCATGTCCCGGCCGCGCACGCCCTGCATCAGCAGGGCATGGGCGCCACGCAAAACCTGCTGCGAAAAAGGCCGGTACTCCATCTCGCCCACACAGGCCCGCATGGCACGGCGGTAATTCAGCACTTCTTCGGCATCCTCGCGCTTCGGCCGGGTGAAGGCCGCCGAATCGCCGCCCGCCTCAATCTCCAACACTTCGCCGATGGTGACTTGTGTGCCCTCAATTTTTGAAGACAGCACCGCTTCCTGCGTTGTCAACGGAGACAGCAAGATGTGGGCATTGGGAATTGCGGACAAAAGGCCGTCGTAGCGCGCCAACCCAGCGTTTGCCGGGCCCAGCAAGGGGATCAGCTGCGCCCAATCCAGTGCTTTGGGCGGGAAAGCGCCAAGGTGATAGCGGACGGGGCCAGCAGCCATGATCGATTCCTAAAGTTCGCCGTTGAAGGCGCGGTGCAGCCGAGCCAAGGTGATGCCACGCTCGCGCAGGATGCGGCTGCCATCCACCACGCCCCAGCCTGCGGCCTTGAGCGCGGGGTCAATGTGGTCGGCGCGGGTTTCGGCTTCGTTCATACGGTGTCAACCGCCCTGGTTCGCCCATGCCGGAACAATGATGAGGCCCGTCGCGGGCTCGCCATAACTGGCGCAGGCGGCGCCCGTCGCAACCAGGTGGGCCACATGGGCGCACAGGGCGGCATCAATCAGATCGATATTCGTCAAGGGCGTTGTGTCGATCCCCGCCCCCTTCAAAAGCGCCTTCCGTTGCCGGCGTTTTTCGGACGCGGTAGCCTGCCCTGCCAATAGGTGCGAGGCAATCGCATGGGGAAAGGTTTCCAGGCAATGAGGTTTGCCGCCGACCACCGGCAGTGCGCTGCAGAGGGTGTGCGTTGATTCCAGCGCTTTGAACAATGTTTCGCCTTGGAGCATCCAGCCATAGTGATTGCGCGGGTGAACTTCTGCCTGTTCACGTGTCGGCGTCGAGAAGCACCAAATTTTCTTAGCCATCAGTTGCCGCTCGGCAGGACGCGCTCGCCCGTCTTGGCTCCACCGGCACGGTGCATCAACTGCGATGACCCGCGCCCCAATAACGGCGCCGCACCAATGGGCAAGTTTTTGCACATCGTTGGTAGCGAAGTTGCCTGCATAGTCGCCTCCATTTAGTGCCACCGCATGAAACCCTTTGCGCGTGCCGCCGACATCAATGCCGACCACAGTTTTCGAGGCGGTGGCACTAGAAGATAACTCGGATGCGATGTGGGACATGGCTCAGAGCTCGCCGTTGAAGGCACTGTGCAGCAGAGACTTTTTCAGCTCGTCGAGGGCGGCCAGCTTTCGCTGGTAAGTGGTTTCAAGGCGTCTGGTTTCTTCAAAAAGAAAA
>CAJAXU010000258.1 GCA_903948045.1 uncultured beta proteobacterium
CTGGTCCAGGTAGAAGCCGGTTTTGTGGCCCTCGGCAATGTTCAAGGCCAGTTTCCAGCCGTGCTCCTGCAACACCAGTTCAGTGGGCGGGGCGGGTGTGCCCTGCGGTGGCAGGCCCCGCAGCCAACCCTTAACCTCGGGCAGGCCCTCCAGCGCCCGGCTACTGGCGTCTGAGCGCTCGTAGAGTTTGGTCAGGCCCGTGGCAGCCAGCAGCGCGTCGGCAATCACGTCTTTCCATTTATCCACTCCGGCGGAAGTGAATTGCGCCACCAGTGTGTCGCCATACCTGTCCACGATCAGCCCCGGCAAACCGTCGGACTCGCCGTGGATGAGCCGCATGCCATCGCTTTCTATATCAAATCTGGCTCTAGCCCTTATAGCGCTTGCACAAGCAGCTATAAAAAAGCTAGCGTCTATGCGCTGCGCCTCGTCAAAACTCCAGACCCGTGCGCGTATTTTGGAACTGGGGCTGAACGCCGCCCAGCCCAAAAACTGCCCCTCTGCAGAATCCACCCGCACCGTCTCACCGCTGTCGCCACCACCTTTGGCGATGGCTGATTCAAAAATCCAGGGATGGCGGCGCAGGAGCGAGCGCTCTTTGCCAGCGCGCAGGCGAATGGTTTTCATGGGGGTATTGTCGCTTGGGTAGCCTACTTGCCGGCGGCGGGGCGCAAAGACTCAAGCCACACAATTCAAGGGCTTTGGAATCACAAAACCCGTGCCATACTGCGTGCTCGCAGCAGCGTGCGCAGCATGACCTGCCGCGCACAGCGGCGCGCAACCGTGGAAGGCCGCACTTCTGCAGGAGACCGCAATGGCGAACATCTATGAACAGGGGCTGGACAAGACGGCAGCGAACTTCACTGCGCTATCGCCGGTTAGCTTTGTTGAGCGCAGTGCCGAGGTCTTTGCCGACCTGCCCGCAGTGGTGCACGGCCAGCGGCGCTACAACTGGGCGCAAACCCGCGATCGCAGTGCACGGCTGGCCGCGGCTCTGCGTGCGTTCGGCATTGGCCGCGGCAGCACCGTCAGCGTCATGTTGCCGAATACACCGGAGATGGTCGAAGCGCACTATGCGGTGCCGGCGTTGAACGCGGTGTTGAACACACTCAACACACGCCTGGACGCGCCGTTGCTGGCCTGGCAGATGAACCACTGCGAGGCTGACGTGCTGATCACCGACAGAGAGTTTGCGCCGGTGATGAAGGAGGCGCTGCGTCTGCTGCAGTCCGAACATGGCCGCGAGCCGATCGTCATTGACGTCTGCGACAGTGAATTCACTGGTCCGGGCGAGCGCGTCGGCACGCACGAATACGAAGCGCTGCTCGCCGTTCACGCGCCGCTGGCGCGGCTCGAAGGCCCGGCCGATGAATGGGACGCGATTGCGGTCAGCTACACCAGCGGCACCACCGGTGATCCGAAGGGCGTGGTCACGCACCATCGCGGCGCCTACCTGAACGCAGTGTGCAACGCCGCCACCTGGACCATGCCGCAATTCCCCAGATACCTGTGGACCTTGCCGATGTTCCACTGCAACGGCTGGTGTTTTCCCTGGACGGTGGCAATGCTCGGCGGCACGCATATCTGCCTGCGCCGGGTCGAGGCCATAGCCATACTCGATGCGATGCGCGAGCACCGCGCTGATCATTACTGCGCCGCGCCGATTGTGCACAACCTGCTCATCAATGCGCCGGCCGACGCACTGACCGGCATCACGCACAAGGTGCGTGGCATGGTGGCCGGTGCCGCGCCACCGGCGTCGATGATCGAAGGCATGGCCAAACTCGGTTTCGACATCACCCACGTCTATGGCCTGACCGAGGTCTACGGCCCGGCGGCAGTGGCAGTAAAACGTGAAGACTGGGCCCAGCATTCACTGTCGGAACAGGCGCGGCTGAATGGCCGCCAGGGTGTGCGTTACGCGCTGCAAGAAGGCATGACCGTCCTGGATGCCGACACGATGGCCGCCACAACGGCCGATGGCCAGACCATGGGCGAAATCATGTTCCGCGGCAACATCGTCATGAAGGGCTATCTGAAGAATCCTGCCGCCACCGCCCGGGCCTTCGACGGCGGCTGGTTCCACACCGGCGATCTGGCGGTCATGGAAGCCGACCGCTATGTGAAGATCAAGGACCGCAGCAAGGACATCATCATCTCCGGGGGCGAAAATATCAGTTCCATCGAAGTCGAAGACGCACTGTACCGTCACCCGGCGGTGTTGGCCTGTGCAGTCGTGGCCCGGCCCGATACCCGTTGGGGCGAAACACCCGTGGCTTTTGTCGAACTGAAAAGTGACGCGAAGGTCACGGTCGCTGAACTGATGGCCCATTGCAAGTTGCTGCTGGCAGGATACAAGGTGCCGCGGGAGATCCGCTTCGAGGCTATCCCGAAGACATCCACTGGCAAGATCCAGAAGTTCCAGTTGCGTGAACGCGCGCGGTCGGCTTCGGCCATCGAATAAGAGACTCAACAATGACCGAATCCGATACTCCCCTGGTGTTGAGTGACGTCGACACGCGCGGCGTGCACACGCTGACGCTGAACCGGCCCCAGGCCTTCAACTCGTTGTCCGAAGACATGCTTGCGTCGCTGCAGGCCGAACTCGATCGCATCGCCGCCGACGTCAGCGCACGCGTGGTGGTCATCGCTGCGGCGGGCAAGGCCTTTTGCGCCGGGCACGACCTGAAGGAGATGCGCGCCGAGCCCTCGCTCGACTACTACCAGCGCTTGTTCGAGCAGTGTGGCCGCATGATGATGCGCATCCAGACCCTGCCCGTGCCGGTGATCGCACGGGTGCAGGGTGTCGCCACAGCGGCCGGTTGCCAGTTGGTGGCAATGTGCGACTTGGCCGTGGCCTCGCGTGACGCGAAGTTCGCGGTAAGCGGTGTCAACCTCGGACTGTTCTGTTCGACACCCAGCGTCGCACTGTCGCGCAATCTGTCGCGCAAGGCGGCGTTCGAAATGCTCGTCACCGGCGCCTTCATCAGCGCTGACGAAGCGCTGGCCAAGGGGCTGGTCAACCGTGTCGTGGGCGCCGAGCAGCTCGACAGCGAAGTGACGGCATTAACCGACAGCATCATCGCCAAGCCTCGGGTGGCGATCCGCCTGGGTAAGCAGTTGTTTTATCGCCAACTGGAGTCTGGCATTGCAGCGGCTTATGCCGACGCCAGCACGACCATGGCGTGCAACATGATGGACGGCAGCGCGCTGGAAGGCGTGCAGGCCTTTATCGATAAGCGGCCGCCCGATTGGGTCGGTGCGTAGGCGCGCTCAGGGTTGCCAGCAGCCCATTCACGGAACCATTGAAGCCACTGAATGGATCAGGCAAAAGCGAC
>CAJAXU010000259.1 GCA_903948045.1 uncultured beta proteobacterium
GCAGATCTGCGGCGTCGGCACGGTGCTGGCACTGGGTGGCGTGCAGGGCGTAGCGGCCTTGGCGCACGGCCTGTTCACCGGGAGGCCTGCAGACATCATCGTCGGGCCGGGCAACCGTTTTGTGGCCGAGGCCAAACGGCTGCTGTTTGGCCGGGTTGGTATCGACGTGATTGCCGGGCCCACCGAGTCGGCTGTGATTGCCGATGACAGCGCCGACCCGGCCGTTGTCACCGCCGACCTGATCGGCCAAGCTGAGCACGGGCCCGATTCGCCGGTCTGGCTGATCACCAGTTCGCGCGCGCTGGGCGAACAGGTGCTGGCGCTGGCGCCCTCATTTATCGCCGCCCTGCCTGAGTTGGCGCGTCAGGCGGCCGAGGCGGCCTGGCGCGACCACGCTGAGGTGGTGCTGGTCGACAGCCGCGAAGAGGCGGTGCAGGTCAGTGACAACTACGCCTGCGAGCATGTGCAGGTGATGGCGCGCGACCTCGACTGGTGGCTGGCCAACCTCAGCAACTATGGCTCGCTGTTTCTGGGCGAGGAAACCACCGTGGCTTATGGCGACAAGTGCAGCGGCCCCAACCACATCCTGCCAACGCGCGGCGCGGCGCGTTACTCTGGCGGCCTGTCGGTGGGTAAATTCATCAAGACCGTGACCTGGCAGCGTCTGACCCGCGACGCCTCGCGCACCGTGGGCCAGGTGGCGGCGCGCATCTCGCGCCTGGAAGGCATGGAAGGCCACGCCCGTACCGGCGACGTCCGGCTTGCCAAATACTTTCCCGACGAGTCCTTCGATCTGGGGCGGCTCGGCGGGCACGGGGGCTGACGCGATGACAGCGCCCACCCCTACCCCCAGCCTGCAGCTTGACCTTAGCCAGCAGGAGCCGATTCCACCCGAAGGTGTGGCCGCCGCTCTGGCCCTGATGCAGAGCGGCAAGCTGCACCGCTATGGCGAGACCGACGGCAAGCTCAGCCCGGTGGCGGCGCTGGAGGCGGCCTTTGCGGCCGAGCTTGGGCTGCCCTACTGCGTGGCGCTCAACTCCTGTGGCTCCAGCATGTTTGTGGCGCTCAAAAGCGCCGGTGTGATGCCGGGTGACGCGGTGTTGTCCAACTGTTTCACGCTGGCACCGGTGCCGGGTGCGCTGGCCCATGCCGGGGCACGGCCGGTGCTGGTCGATGTGTGCGACGACTACACCATCGACTTGGCCGATTTGGCGCGCAAGGCGCGCAGCAGCGGCGCCAAAATCCTGTTGCTGTCGCACATGCGCGGCCATATCTGCGACATGGAGCGCCTGAGCGAGGTCTGTGCCGAGCAGGGCATCGCACTGATCGAGGACTGCGCCCACACCATGGGTGCGGGCTGGGCCGGCCGTGCCACCGGCACCTGGGGCCTGGCGGGGTGCTTTAGCCTGCAAAGCTACAAGCACGCCAACAGCGGCGAAGGCGGCCTGCTGGTCACGCGCGACCCCGACCTGGCCGCGCGCGCCATTCTGTACTCCGGTAGTTACATGTTTTACGCCGCGCACGGCGCCCGGCCAGACGATGCGGTGTTCGAGCGCTGGAAATACAGCACGCCCAACTTCAGCCTGCGCATGGGCAACCTGCCCGCTGCGCTGGCCTTGCCGCAACTCGGCCCGGTGCTGGCCGACCGGGGCCGGCGCTGGAACCAGCGCTACCACTGGCTTAGCCAGGCC
>CAJAXU010000260.1 GCA_903948045.1 uncultured beta proteobacterium
AAATCAGCGAAGAGGGCGTGCGTGTTTCCTCACCGGTCAACGGCGACAAGCTGTTTCTGACGCCCGAGATCAGCATGCAGATCCAGACCACGCTCAATTCCGACATCGTGATGCAGTTTGACGAGTGCACCCCCTACGTGTCGGTCGAACCCAAGACCAAGGGCCAGATCACCACCGAGCGCGAAGCGCGGCAGTCGATGGCCTTGAGCCTGCGCTGGGCGCAGCGCTGCCAGGCCGAGTTCGCCCGGCTGCACAACCCAAATGCGCTGTTCGGCATCGTGCAGGGCGGCATGTTCGAGCACCTGCGCGACGAATCACTGGCCGGGCTGGAGGCGCTGGATTTTCCAGGCATCGCCATCGGCGGCCTGAGCGTGGGCGAGCCCAAGGCCGACATGCTGCGCCTGCTGCAGCACGTCGGGCCCCGCCTGCCCAAGCACAAACCCCATTACCTGATGGGCGTGGGCACGCCCGAAGACCTGGTGGCCGGGGTGCAAAACGGCATCGACATGTTTGACTGCGTGATGCCCACCCGCAATGCGCGCAATGGCCACCTGTTCACCCGCTTTGGCGACCTGAAAATCCGCAACGCCCGCCACAAGGCCGATGCCGGCCCGCTAGACCCCACCTGCAGCTGCTACACCTGCGCCGGCCACACCCGGCCAGATGGCACGGTGTCGGGCGGCTTCAGCCGGGCCTATTTGCACCATTTGGACCGCTGCGGCGAGATGCTGGGGCCGATGTTGGCCAGCATCCACAACCTGCACTATTACCTGAACCTGATGCGCGAGGTGCGCGCTGCGCTCGACGCCGCGCAGCTGAGCCACTGGGTTACACAGTTTCACACGGACCGCGCCAGGGGGGTGTAAAGTACCCAGACCGCCAGCCTAAACCGGAGGCATCCAGATGAAACACCTGCTGACACTTTGGTGGACTTGCCTGACCATTGCCACAGCCGGCGCCGCGGGCGAGATCCGATTTGCCCCGGAAAAAGACTACGGGCCCTTTGTCTCTGAAACCGCCGCGGGCGGCGTCGAGGGCCTGTCGATCGATATGCTGGAGGCCATCAAAGGCGGTCTCGACGCACCGGTTGTCACGCTGCCGGCGCAACCTTTGGCCGCCATCCTGGAGGCGGCCCGGCGCGGTGAGGTCGATCTGGTCTCATCCCTGCGGCCCACCCCCGAACGCTCGGCCTACCTCGCCTTCACCTCGCCCTATGTGCAGGTGCCAGCGGTGTTGGTGGTGCGCCAAAGCCTGAGCCCGGCCCGCCTGGAGGACCTGCGCGGCCAGCGCGTGGCGGTTGGCAAAGGCTATGCGGTGGAGGCCTTTGTCCGGCAGAACTACCCGCAGATCGACTGGCAGGCGGTGCCCGATGACCTGACCGGGCTGCAAGGCCTGATATCGGGCCAGTACCAAGCGGTGGTGGCCGACATTGCCAGCTTCAGCCATTCAATGCGCGTGCGCCAGGTGAAGGGGCTGCAGGTGTCGCAGGCCATCGGTTTCGACTATCCCTTGAGTTTTGCCTACAGTAAAGCCCTGCCCCAGCTGGGACGCCAACTGGAGGCCAGCCTGCAACGGCTTGACCCGGCCGTGCGCCGGAAGATCACCGACCGCTGGATCGACACGGCGGCACTGGACTTTGAAGACAAGCGCCGCACCCGGCTGCGATGGGCCGGTCTGGCCCTGGCACTGCTGGCAGCTGGCGCCCTGGGCAGCGTCTACCTGTACCAGCGGCGGCGGTCCCTTCAATGACAGGTGACAGATTTCCGGGGCAAACGCGCTCAGGCCGCTGGATCGCGGCCTTGGCGCTGCTGTATGGCCTGTTGGCGCTGGGCTCGCTGCTGCTGGCGGCCCAGCCTGGGCAGGTGGCAACGCTGTGGTTTGCCAACGCGGCCGGCACGGTAGCCCTGATGGCGCTGCCTGCGCGCCAACGGCCATGGATGCTCGCTGCGCTGGGGCTGGCCAATCTGCTGGCCAATGTTGCGCTCCACATGCCCACGCAGGGACTCGGCGCCCCGGTCTGGCTGGCGGCGGCGGCTTTTGTCCCGGGCAACTGCGCGGAAATGGCGCTGGCGGCATGGCTGCTGGCGCGCGCCGGCGTCGCGGCCGCAGACCTGAAACAACCAGGCCGGCTGGCGCATCTACTCACCGTCGGCGCCCTCGTGCCCACGCTGCTGAGCGCCCTTGCCGGTGCGGCATTGGTCGCCAACGACGAACCCAACGCCTTCGCACGGGTCTGGATCACCTGGTTTACCGGCAGCCTGGTTGGCACCGTGACCGTCCTGCCGCTGGCGCTGTCGATTTGGTTGCAGGGTTGGCCGAACCTGCGCGCTGAGTTAGCGCAGCCGTGGCACCAGGGCCTGCTGCTTCTGACCATGGCGCTCACGCTGCTGGCGGCCACCACGCTGCCGCAGCCCTTGGTCATCATCGCCGCCGCACTCGGCTTGTTGGGTGCCACCACCAGCTTTGCCATCACGGCTGTCGGCACCCTGCTGACCGCTGTGCTCACTGGCCTCCTGATCGAATCTGGGGTGCTGATTCTGCCGCCTTCGGCCGCCTGGTGGGGCGACAGCCTGTACTTTGGTGCGGTGCTGGCCACGCTGCTGCCGGGCGTGTTTTTGTCGGCGACGGTCGACAGCCGGCGGGACGCGATGTCCCAGCTCAGCGCCAGCGAAGCCCGCCTACGCTCGTTGTACACACAAACGCCGGCCATGCTGCACTCGCTGGACACCCGGGGCCGCATCATCAACGTCAGCCGCCAGTGGCTGCTGACCATGGGATTTGCCGAGCATGAGGTGCTGGGCCGGCCGGCCACCGACTTTCTGACTGCAGAATCAGGCAGCTATGCCAGCCGTCTGATCGACGTCGAACTGTTCGAACCCGGCCGGGTCGACGTGTCCGAGCTGAAGATGGTGAATGCAAACGGCGACATCCTGGATGTGCTGGTGTCGGCCATCTGGGAAAGTGACGCCCAGGGCAAACCGGTACGCCGGCTGGCCGTGGTCCAGGACGTGACCGAAAAGAAAAAATTGGCGGCGCGCAGTCACTTTGCCGAACACGATGCGCTAACCGGGCTGCCCAACCGGGTTTTGCTCAATGACCGGCTGGAACGCAGCTGTGCCCTGCAGGGCCGGCAGGGCCGGCATGGCGGCATATTTGCCCTGGTCTTTCTTGATCTCGATCATTTCAAGAGCATCAACGACACCCATGGGCACGACGCCGGCGACCTGCTGCTCAAGACCGTGGCGCACCGCCTGCAGGGGGCCCTGCGCGCCTCGGACACGGTTTGCCGCCTGGGTGGCGACGAGTTTGTGCTGCTCTTGCAGGACCTGGATGGCGTGCAGGATGTGCATAAGCTGGTGCCCAAGGTGCTGGACCAGGTGGCCCAGCCCTGCCGGCTGGGCGAGGGCGCCGACGCGCCTGTGGTCAACGTCGGCTGCAGCATGGGGGTCGCCATTTTTCCCGACCATGGGCGGAACCCGCAATCGCTGCTGCTGCATGCCGACCAAGCCATGTACGCCGCCAAGCGCAGCGGCCGCAACCGCTTCGTGATCTACCAGCCCGCCGAGCTCAGCGTGACCCCATAAAGACGGTCAAGACGCCGGTATAGGCGTACAGGTGATCGTGCGCAATTTCACCGGCAGCAAAAAAACCAACCAGCGGTACATCGCCAAGCGCGCGCCGAATGATCTGCAGCTCGGCGCTGGCACCACCAAAATGCGGGCC
>CAJAXU010000261.1 GCA_903948045.1 uncultured beta proteobacterium
CCGGCCCGTGGCTCAGGCGCTTGCCAGCACCGTGTGCACCGACTCGGCGATGATGTCCACCACGCGCTTGATCATGGGGGGCTGCATCACCAGCGCCGGGCCGAGGTAGATGGTGTCGCCACGGCCGCGCGTGACCAGGCCACGGCGGCGTGCCTCGGCGATCACCGCCGGCCCGATCTTGCGGCTGGTATCAAAGCTGGCCTTGGTGGCCCGGTCTTCCACCAGTTCTACCGCCGCCATCAGTCCCAGACCGCGCACGTTGCCCACATGCACATGGTCGCCCAGCGCGCTGTTCAGGTCGGCCAGAAACTGCGCGCCATTCTGTGCGGCGGCCTGCACCAGCTGCTGCTGTTCGATGACATCGATTGCTGCCAGGGCCACGGCACAGGTGACCGGGTGGCCGCTGTAGGTGTAGCAGTGCATCCAGGGGTCAGAGCCGGCCCGGTCAAACACGTCGGCAATGTGGTCGGACAGGCCGATGCCGCCCAGCGGCACATAGCCGCTGGTGATGCCCTTGGCGAACTGCATCAGGTCAGGCTGCACGCCCCAATGGTCCAGTGCAAACATGCGGCCGGTGCGGCCAAAGCCGGTGATGACCTCATCCGAGGCCAGGAGCACGTCGTACTTGTCGCAAATCTCGCGGATGCGCTTGAAGTAGCCTGACGGCGGCACATAGGCGCCGCCACCACAAACGGGTTCGACCAGAAACAGCGCCACGGTATCGGGCCCCTCGGCCAAGATGGCACGCTCCAGCTCATCGGCGGCGGCAGTGGCCGGGTCTTGCCCCGGTGCCACCGGGTAGCGGTAGGGGTCGTAGTTGGGAATGTGCACAAAGCCGGGCATGCGCGGCTCAAAGGCTGGCCAATAGGCCGGCAGGCCGGTGGCGCACATGGCCGCCAGCGTGGTGCCGTGGTAGCCGCCCATCTGGCTGATGGTCTTGACCTTGCCCGGCTTGCCCATGGCCTTCCAGTAGTAGCGCGCGGTCTTGATCGTGCTGTCGGTCGATTCACCGCCGCCGGAGGTGAAGAAAAACCGGTTGATGTTGGGGTAGGTCAGGCCGGCCAGGCGTTCGCCTAGCGCCATGGCCTGCAGGTTGCTGCTGCCCGAGTAGCCCGAGGCATAGGCCAGTGTCCCCATTTGCGCGGCAGCCGCCGCCACCAGCGTGGGCTGGCTGTAACCCAGGGTCACGTTCCACAGGCCGGACATGGCGTCGATGTAACGGTTGCCGTCGGCATCGATCAGTTCGCAGCCTTCGCCTTTGACCCAGACTTTGCCGTCCAGGTGGGTTTTTTCACTGTGCAGCGAGTGCACCAGGTGGCGGTGATCGCGTGCCAGCAGCTCGGCGTTGAGGTGGTTGCCCATGAGCAGACTCCGGTGAGGGGATGAGGTGAAAGAAGGCGGTGAGGAAATCAGGCCAGCGGCACGAGCACATGCTCGGCCACGAACAGGCGCTCACGGCGCGACACATGCGCCATCGAGTCAGCGGCCACGGCCCGGCCGTGGTCGGTGGCGTAGGCGGCCTCAAAAGCCGCCTGGTCGTCAAACCAGAGCTCCGAGACACCGTCAAAGGCGCCGCTGCCGTCGCCCGCCACCAGGTTGAAGGTGGCGCCGCGCACGCCGCGCAGGCCCTTGGCTAGCGGGGCGTGGTCACCCAGCCACCAGTCGGCGAATTCCTTGTGGCTGGTGTCGTCGCGGCGCTTGAGCAGGATGATGGCTTTGAACATGTGGTGCTCCTTGGCCGCGTTTATTTGGCTGGGCCAATGCGGTGCAGCGGGCGCCCGCCAATGCCTAGCACCAGCGCCACCACCACCTCGTTGGCGTGGGGTGCGTCGGGAATCACGATCTCGGCGGCGTCCATGTCGTCAAAGTTCCAGATTCGGTTCTTGTTGGTGATCGGCATCACGATCACAGCGCCCGGCCCGCCCATTTTCTTGGTGGAGGGGATGATGTCCTTGCCTTCATGCACCGCGGCGCGCACTGGGGCGCCAAAACTTGGGTGGATCAGTGCTGCCGCATGCTCCAGTTCGCCGGCGGTGCCGACGATGGCGCCCTTGCCGTAGCTCTGCACGTCATCCGGGGCAACGCCCAGGGCGGCAACACCGCGCTGCGCCAGCAGCCCGCCGATTTCGGCGCCCAGCGCGTACAGCGGCGACAGGTCCTCCACGTACTGGCCCGCATAGGGGTTGGTGATGACGGCGGCGACGGTCACCTTGCGCGATGGCGGCGACACCTCGCGGCCCATTTCCAGGCAGGTTTCTTCAAGCTGGATGACAATTTTGCGGATCTGCAGTTTCAGCATAGGGAGGGTCCAGTGGAGGGGAATAGACCAAACTATAAGCGGCCCGGTCGTTCTCCACAATCGAATGTTTGGCGTGTGACAATTGAACTTTCATCAACTATTGAGCCCGCATGCTCCTGGATACCGAACAGTTGCGCACCCTGGTGGCTTTTGCCGATGCCGGCAGCTGCAAAGGCGCGGCCCAGTTGGTGCACAAGACGCCGTCGGCCGTTAGCCTGCACCTGTCCAAGCTGGCGCAGA
>CAJAXU010000262.1 GCA_903948045.1 uncultured beta proteobacterium
GGGCCACCAGCACGCCGACAAAGCCGAACAACTGGCCAAAGGCCAGCAAGGCAAAGATCACCGCCAGCGGATGCAGGCCAATGCGCTCACCCACCAGTCTGGGTGTGAGGAACAGGCTTTCAATGAGTTGGCCCAGGCCGTACACCACCGCTACCATCAGCAACGCATAAGACGGGCCATGGGTACCGGCAAATTCCAGCAGGCCGGCCAGGGTGGCCAGCACCAGGCCAAGGCCAAAGCCCAGGTAAGGCACAAAAATGGCCAGGCCAGTGAACACGCCAATCGGCAGCGCCAGGTCCAGCCCGAACAGCGCGAGCCCAACGGTGTAAAACGCCGCCAACAGCACCATCACCAGCAGTTGGCCGCGGAGGTACTGGCCCAGCACCTCGTCGGCCTCTCTGGTGAAACCATCGACGCCCCCGCGCAGGCGCGGCGGCACGAATTCAAGCGCCCGCTCGACAAAATTGTGCCAGTCCATCAGCAGGTAAAACAGCGCCACGGGCACCAGCACCGCATTGCCAATCAAGGCAAAGGCCAGACTGCCGCCCAGCTTGACCGAGGCCATCACTGAGCGCAGCGCGTCCTCGTAGTTGCCGCTAAGGTACTCCATCAGGTAGGCCTTGATGCTGGCCACGTCCATCGAAAAATGAATGCCAACCTGCGCCAACGCAGGCTTGAGCGTATTGTTCAGCCGCTCCAGCAGCACCGGCACTTGCTCGCGCAGCAGCGGCAGTTCCTTGGCCAGAATCGGCACGATCAGCAGCACCATGCCCAGCAGCGCCACCATGAACAGCAGCTCCACCAGCACCACCGCCACAATGCGCGGTAGCCGGCCACGACCCAGGTCGTCCAGCCAATCCACCAGGGGAGTGAGCGCGTAGGCCAGCACCGCGGCCACCACAAAGGGGGTCAGCACCGGCGCCAGCAGCCACAGTGGCAAAACGAGCGCCAGCGCAATGCCGGCCCAGGCGGCGACTCTTTTTTGGGTGGGGGTGAAGATCATGGTGGTGGGCAGTGGGGGCAAACCCGTAAAATCTGCCTCAATTCTATCGGGCTGTGCCTTTGGATCAGCCCCCCGCCACCGACATGACCACTTCCCACACCCCCTCCCCTCTGTCCTACAAAGACGCCGGCGTTGACATCGACGCCGGCGACGCGCTGGTCGAGCGCATCAAGCCGCTGGCGCGCAAGACCATGCGTGAGGGCGTGCTGGCGGGCATTGGCGGCTTTGGCGCGCTGTTTGAGGTGCCCAAGCGCTACCGCGAGCCCGTGCTGGTCAGCGGCACAGACGGCGTGGGCACCAAGCTCAAGCTCGCCTTCGAGTGGGGCATGCACGACACGGTGGGCATCGACCTGGTGGCCATGAGCGTGAACGACGTGTTGGTGCAAGGCGCCGAGCCCCTGTTCTTTCTGGATTACTTCGCCTGCGGCAAGCTCGATGTGGACACCGCCGCTGCCGTAGTGGGGGGTATTGCGCGCGGCTGCGAGCTGTCAGGCTGCGCGCTGATCGGTGGCGAAACCGCCGAAATGCCGGGCATGTACCCCGCAGGCGAGTACGACCTGGCGGGTTTTGCGGTGGGCGTGGTCGAAAAGTCGAAGATTTTGACGGGGCAGGACGTGCAGCCCGGTGACGTGGTGCTGGGGCTGGCGTCCAGCGGCGTGCACTCCAACGGCTTCAGCCTGGTGCGCAAATGCATTGAGCGCGCCGGCGACGCGCTGCCGGCGATGCTGGACGGCCAGCCGTTCCGGCAAGCGGTGATGGCGCCCACCCGGCTGTACGTCAAGAGCGTGCTGGCGGCGCTGGCGACGCACCCGATCAAGGCCTTGGCCCACATCACCGGCGGCGGGCTGCTGGAAAACATCCCGCGCGTGCTGCCTGACGGTCTGGCGGCGCATCTGGTCAAGGGCAGCTGGCCGCAAAGTGAGCTGTTTGCCTGGCTGCAACGCACTGCTGCCATTGACGACCTGGAGATGAACCGCACCTTCAACAACGGCATCGGCATGGTGGTGGTGATCGCCGCCGACCAAGCCGACGCCTGTGCCGCCAGCCTGCGCGCTGCTGGCGAGCAGGTGTTTGTGATTGGGGCCATCGCCAACCGGGCCGATCAGGCGGCAGCCGTGGTGGTCCGCTAACCGCAGCGACGCCCTCGCCGCCGTATCCAACCCCTAGTTGAGTTCGCGGCGCAGCTCCTGCACGCGTTCGGCAATGGCGTCAATGTCCAGGCCATCGTCGGCGTGTGACAAATACAACTCCAGATCTGCCAGCGCCAGCGCGAACTGTCCTTGCTCGGCCCGTGCCAATCCGCGGTCACGGTACTCACCCCAGGCCTGCGGCAGCAGGGTAATCAGCCGGTCGAGCACGGGGATCAGCCGGGCCCAGTCTTCCTGGGTGCGGTGAATTTCTTTCAAGTTGCGCAACATCCGGGCGATGATGTCGCGCGCCGGCGCCGGCTGCAGGTACAGCCCGATCGGCGCCTCAAAATCGTCTCCCCGGCCGGTGCTGCGGCGAAAAGGCTCCAACCGTTCGCTCAAGTCTTCGCGGCTCAGTGACTGGCCGGTGAAAGGGTCCATCACGACTTGCCCCTTGGGCAGGTTGACCTTCAGCATGAAATGCCTAGGAAAGGCCACGCCACTGGCGTTCAAGCCCAACCCGAGCGCCAGCTCCAGCCACAGTACCGCCAGTGAAATGGGAATGCCGCGGCGGCTGCGCAGCACAACGCCGAGGTAACTGTTTTCAGGGTCGTAATAGTCGTTGAGATTGCCGCCAAAACCCAGGTCGCGGTAGAACAGCTGGTTCAGCACCCGCAGCCGTTGCAGCGCCGACGCATCGCCCGGCACCCGGCGCTTGACGCGCTCAAGCAGTTGATCCACCTCGCCCAGCACCTGCTGGATATCGAGCTCGGGGTACTCGTCTTGCGCCAGCGAGACTGCCGCCTCCAGCAGCGGGAAATCATCGTCACTGTGCACCAGGGTGGCAAAGTAAGCCAGCGGTGTCGGAACATCAAATTGAATGGACATGGGTCTTTGTACCGGCACCCGGCGGCGCCGTCAACTGGTTTTGTCGCGCGTGATTTGGGGTTTTCTCAACGCTGTAGCAGCTGGCGCAGGTTCGTGCCACTAAGCCTAAGCGCTATGAAATAAAGAGCAGAAGAACCAAGCAGCACAAGGGCCATCAGGCCAATTCGTTGCAAACTATGGGTGCGCATGGCGGTCCAGTCAAACGCGCCACCCGCCAGCAGCAAGAACGCGGCGAGTAGCGCCGAGGCCAGCACCACCCGCAGCAAAAACAGCCCCCAGCCCGGCGACGGCCGATAACTGCCACGGCGCATCAGGCCCAGCAGCAACCACAGCGCATTGATCAGAGCGCCCAGGCCGATGGCCAGCGCCAAGCCCGCATGCTGCAGCAGCGGCACCAGCGCCAAGTTGAACAGCTGCGTGATGACCAGCACCACAACGGCAATCTTGACCGGAGTCCGGATGTCCTGGCTGGCGTAAAAGCCCGGCGCCAGCACCTTGATGGCCACCA
>CAJAXU010000263.1 GCA_903948045.1 uncultured beta proteobacterium
ACTCACGCCGCTTTAGCATCCGCTTTCCCAATGAAGAGTTGCCGGCAGGCCGTCCGCTGCAGACCACCCCGCGGTACGACACCTTCCTGGCGCAGGGCGCGGTGATGGGCGACTCCTGGGGCATGGAGACGCCGCTGTGGTTTGCACCACCCGGCGAGAAGGCCGAAGACATCGTGTCCTTCCACCGCTCCAACGACTTCGGCCCGATCAAGGCCGAATGCTTGGCGGTGCGCGAAGCCGTGGGTGTGACCGAGATCGCCAACTTTGCCAAGTACGAGATCACCGGCGCCGGTGCCGAGGCCTGGTTGCTGCAGGTCATGACCAACACCATGCCCAAGCAGGGCCGGCTCATGCTCACGCCCATGCTCAACCACCAGGGCAAGATCATTGGCGACTTCACCGTGGCCAAGGCGGCCGAGCACCGCTACATGATGTGGGGCTCCAGCCAGGCGCAGGTCTACCACATGCGCTGGTTCGAGCAGACCCTGCCCAAGGACGGCTCGGTCAAGATCGAGGCGCTGGGCATGAAGCTGATCGGCCTGTCGATCGCCGGGCCGAACGCGCGCGCCCTGCTGCAGCGCCTGACCGACGACGATGTGTCCAATGAAGCCTTCAAGTTCATGGACTACCGCGAGATGGAGGTGGCCACGGTCAAGGCGCAGGTGAACCGCGTGACCTACACCGGTGACCTCGGCTATGAAATCTGGGTCGCACCCGAGTACCAGCGCCGCCTGTACGAGAGCATCCAGGCCGCCGGTACCGACCTGGGGCTGAAAAACTTTGGTATGCGCGCCCTGCTTTGCCTGCGGCTGGAGAAAAACTTCGGCACTTGGTACCGCGAGTTCCGCCCGATCTACGGTCCGTTCGAGGCCGGTCTGGACCGCTTCATCAAGCTCGACAAGCCCGACTTCATCGGCAAAGCAGCGGCACTCAAGGAGAAGCAGGACGGCCCCAAACGCCAGCGCGTGTTCATGGTGGTCGATGCGCTGGACGCCGATGTGATGGGCAACGAGCCGATCTGGGTCGACGGCAAGGTGGCCGGCTGGGTCACCTCGGGCGGTTTTGGCCACTTCGTGAACCAGTCACTGGCGCAGGGCTATCTGCCCACCGAGCTGGTCAAGCCCGGCGTGAAACTTGAGATCGAGATCCTGGGTGAGCGCCGGCCGGCGCGGCTGCAGATGGACCCACCGTTTGATCCCGAAGCCAAACGCATGAGGATGTGAGCATGTCGCAGCGCTATTCCATCTGGTCGCTGCTCAAGCACGCCATGGGCGGTCACAAGGGCTGGGAGCGCGCCTGGCGTGACCCGGAGCCGAAAAAGTCCTACGACGTCATCATCATCGGTGGTGGCGGCCATGGCCTGGCTACCGCCTATTACCTGGCCAAGAACCACGGCATCCGCAACATCGCGATCCTGGAGAAGGGATACATCGGCTCGGGCAATGTGGGGCGCAACACCACCATCGTGCGCTCCAACTACATGATGCAGGAGAACACACCGTTCTACGAGCACTCGATGGAACTCTGGCGCGGCCTGTCGGACGACCTGAACTACAACGTGATGTTCTCACCGCGTGGCTACCTGTTTGCCGCTTGCTCGCAGGGCTCGCTCGATGGCCTGGTGCGCCGCGCCAACACCATGCGCTTGAACGGCATCCGCGCCGAAATCCTGACGCGTGAAGAGGTGATGAAGGAAGCGCCCTACCTCGACTACACGGAGCAGGCCCGCTTTCCGATTTACGGCGGCATGCTGCAGCCCGACGCCGGCACCGCGCGCCATGATGCCGTGGCCTGGGGCTATGCCCGGGCTGCAGACCAGCTGGGCGTGGACATCATCCAAAACTGCGAGGTGCAGGACTACATCTGGGCGGGTGAGCGCATCGTCGGCGTCAAGACCAACCGGGGCGACATTGCCGCCGGCAAGGTGGCGGTGGCCGTGGCCGGTCACACCTCGGTGCTGGCGCAGAAGGCCGGCCTCAAGTTGCCGATCGAGAGCCACGTGCTGCAGGCCTTTGTGACCGAGTCGATCAAGCCGGTGGTGCACCACGTGGTGGTGTGGTCGGCCAGTTATTTTTATGTCTCGCAGTCGGACAAGGG
>CAJAXU010000264.1 GCA_903948045.1 uncultured beta proteobacterium
CAACGGGCCCAGCTCGCTGGTCATCAACCCGTGCACCAGCCGGTGGACCGCCGGCTGGGCAATGCAGTCACTGATGACCGGCAGGCCGGCCAGCGCGCCAATGCAGGCCATGGCCGAATGGCTGCCGTTCAAGAGGCGCAGCTTGGCCTCTTCAAACGGCGCGACCTCGTCCACCACTTGCACCCCCACCGCACTCAGCGTGGCGGCGTCGGTCTCGTCGACAAAGTTGCGCTCGATCACCCACTCCCAAAACGCTTCGGTGCGCAGCGCAGCCTGGTCGGTCACGCCCAGGGCCTGCGCCGCCTCAGCGCTGGTCACGCTGGAGGCGGCCGGGACGATGCGGTCCACCATGCTGTTGGGGAAGGCACAGCGGGCGGCGATCCAGTCGGCCAAGCCATCGGGCTGCTCGGCTGCGGCCGCCAGGCACAGGGCGCGCAACTGGCGGCCGTTGCCAGAGAGGTTGTCGCAGCTGGCCACGGTCAGGCCGCCCAGCCCGGCGGCACGGCGCGCACGCAGGCCCTGCACCAGCAGGGCAGCCAGGGCCGGGGTATAGGCTTTTTCCGTTACGGTGAGCGTGACCCAGCGCGTGCTGGCGGCCGCCATCGCTTGCACCACGGTCTGGGGTGATTCGCTGGCGACACAGCTTTGCCAGATGGCACCGCAGACCTGCCAACTGCGCGCCTGCGCGCTGGCGGTCTGCACCGAGTACAAATAGTCTTGAGCGGCCAAGGCCTGCGCCAGAGCGGGCTGGCGCATGGCCACCCCCAGCACGCCCCAGCGGCTGTCGCCCCCGGCCAGCAGCCGGTCGAACACCAGCGCCTGGTGCGCCCGGTGGAAAGCGCCCAGGCCCAGGTGCACCACACCCGGGGCGCTGTCGCGCGGGTAGGCAGGCACCGCCACGCCACGCGCGGCAAGCCCAGGCAGACTGGCGGCGCTCAGCATGACAGCTCCACACCGACCTTGCGCCCGGCGTCCAGAATTTCTTGCCAAGTCTGCGTGTCCACCACGATGCCGTCGCGTTGGCGCTGCGCGCGCGCCGCACGTTCCGGGTCGCCGGCGATTTGCACGCCCTCCCCGTCTGGCCCCGGCGGCGAAGCCTGCACCCAATCGACAAAGGCCAGCGCCTCCTGCTCAAAACTGGCCTGGGTGCCGAGACGGGCCGGGTCGATCAGGATGCTCAGCATGCCGTTCACCACCGCCCGCACCGGCGCCGCATCGGCCTGGTGCCAGGTGCCGCTGCCGCTGAGCGCGCCACCCAGCAGCTCGCAGGCCACCGCCAGGCCAAAACCCTTGTGCTCGCCAAAGGTCAGCAATGCGCCCAACAGGCCGTTGGCCTGCGGCACCACCACCACGCCGGGCTCGGTGGTGGGCTGCCCGTGCTCGTCGATCAAGGTGCCCGGCGCCACCTGCTGGCCCTGGTTGTAGGCCACGCGCATCTTGCCCTGGGCCACCCGGCTGGTGGCAAAGTCCAAAATGAAATGGGCCGCCGTCTCAGCGCTGCCTGAACTGTCAGCCCGCCCAGTCAGGGGAATGCCGATGCAGCAGGGGTTGGTGCCGAAGCGGCCGTCGGCGCCGCCCCAGGGCGCCACCACCGCGCGCGACAGCACATTGACAAAATGCAGCGACACCAGACCCTGTGCCGCCGCCATCTCAGCAAAATGCCCGATGCGCCCCAGGTGGTGCGCCTGCGCCAGCGACATGATGCAACTACCATGCGCCTTTGCGCGCGCCATCGCCATCTGCATCGCCTGCTCGCCCACCACCTGACCGTAGCCACGCTGGCCATCTAGCGCCAGCATGCTGCCGATGTCTGCGGTGACGCGGGCCGCGGCGTTGGGCTTGAGGCCACCTTCAAGCACGGCATCGACATAGCGCGGCAACATGCCCACGCCGTGCGAGTCATGCCCGCTCAAATTGGCCATGACCAGGTTGGCAGCTACCGTCTCGGCCTCAGTGGCAGAGCTGCCTGCCGCTACTAAAACCGTAGCTATAGACTGTTGCAGCGCAAGGGCTGCGAGTGTTTTTGACATATATTTTTTACATGACCGCGCCGAGTTGCCATGGCACAAATTCATTTTGGCCGTAGCCGTGGCGCTCGCTCTTGCTCAGGGTGCCGGACGCCGTGGCCAGCACCAGCTCAAAAATCTGCTGGCCCTTCTCGGCAATCGACACACTGCCGTCGACGATGTCACCGCAATTGATGTCCATGTCTTCTTCCTGGCGCTGCCACAAGCGGGTGTTGGTAGCCAATTTGAGCGAGGGCGCAGGGGCACAGCCGTAGGCCGAACCGCGCCCGGTGGTGAAGCAGATCATGTTGGCACCGCCGGCCACCTGCCCGGTAGCGCTGACCGGGTCATAGCCCGGGGTGTCCATGTAGACGAAGCCCTTGGCCAGCACCGGCTCGGCATACTCATACACCGCCTGCAGGTTGCTGGTGCCGCCCTTGGCCACCGCGCCCAAGGATTTTTCCAGAATGGTGGTCAGGCCACCGGCCTTGTTGCCGGGCGATGGGTTGTTGTTCATCTCGCCGTTGTTGATGGCGGTGTAGTTCTCCCACCATTTGATGCGCTCGATCAGCTTGTGCGCCACCGCGGGCGACACGGCGCGCCGGGTCAGCAGGTGCTCTGCGCCATAAATCTCGGGGGTTTCCGACAGGATGGCGGTGCCGCCGTGCGCCACCAGCAGGTCCACCGCCACGCCGAGCGCCGGGTTGGCGCTGATGCCGCTGTAGCCGTCCGAGCCGCCGCACTGCAGGCCGATGCTGATGTGGGCCGCGCTGCACGGCTCGCGCTGTGCCTGGTTGGCCGCCGGCAACATGTCGCGGATCAGGGCCACGCCCTTGTCCACCGTCTTGCGTGTGCCGCCGGTGTCCTGGATATTGAACACCCGCAGCGTGTCGCCCTCGCGCAGGCTGCTCCGGGCCAGCCAGGCGTTGATCTGATTCGACTCGCAGCCCAGGCCCACCACCAGCACGGCGCAAAAGTTGGCATGCGTGGCATAGCCGGCCAGGGTCCGCTGCAGCACCTGCAGGCCCAGTCCGTCGCTGTCCATACCGCAACCCGAACCATGGGTCAGCGCCACCACGCCGTCCACATTGGGGAAATCAGCCAGCGCCTCGGGGTGGTTTTGCCGGGAGAAATGGTCGGCAATCGCGCGCGCCGCCGTGGCCGAGCAATTGACCGAGGACAGCACGCCGATGTAGTTGCGCGTCGCCACCCGGCCGTCGCTGCGCCGGTAGCCCATGAAGCTGGCCTCCATCGGCGCGGGCGCGGGTTTGAGGTCGGCGCCAATCGCGTAGTCACGGGCAAAGCTGCCCTTGCCCTCGCCCATCCACAGGTTGTGGGTGTGCACATGCTCGCCGGCGGCAATCGGCCGGCTGGCAAAACCGATGATCTGGTTGTAGCGCCGCACCGGCTCCCCAGTGCCAATGGCGTGGGTAGCGATCTTGTGGCCGGCCGGGACCAGGCCGCGCGCGGTGACGCCCTCCACCGTGGTGCCGCCCACCAGCTGGCTGCGGGCGATCAGCACATCGTCAGACGGATGGAGACGGATAAACGGATTCATAGGGGTAAGGGGTTGGATGTCAATAGAACTGGCGAGGCAGCCACAGCACCAGCTTGGGGAAGTAGGTGATGATCACCAGAGAGCCCAGCAAGGGCACCAGCCAGGGCAGGATGGCCATTGTCGTTCTTTCCACCGACAGCTTGGCCACCCGCGCCAGCACAAACAGCACCATGCCCATGGGCGGGTGCAGCAGGCCGATCATCAGGTTGAGCACCATCACCAGGCCGAAGTGCACCAGGTCAATGCCGAGCGTTTGGCAGATGGGCACCAGGATCGGCACCAGGATAGTGATGGCGGCGGTAGGCTCCAGAAAGCAGCCGACAAACAGCATCAGCAGGTTGGCAATCAGCAGGAACACCCAGGGCTCTTTGGTGAAGGCCAGCACCCAGCTGGCAATCGCGGTGGTCACGCCAGTGGCGGTGAGCATCCAGCCGAAGATGCTGGCGGCCGCCACAATAAACAGCACCGTGGCGGTGGTCTCCACCGTATCCAGGCAGACCTTGACAAACATCTTCCAAGACAGGGTCTTGTACCAGCCCAGGCCCAGTACCATGGCCCAGACGCAGGCGGCAATCGCGCCCTCGGTCGGGGTGAACAGGCCGGTCGTCATGCCACCGATCAGCAGCACCGGCGTCATGATCGGCAGCACCGCCTGAAAACTGAAGAAGCGGTCAGCAGCAAACAGCAGGATCAGGCCGGCAAACACCGTGAGCTGGGGTGGAAACCCGAGTTTGGTGATCAGCGCCCACAGCGCCAGCGGCCAGCCCACCACCACCGCCGTTTCGACCAGCGCCTTGATGACCCGCGGCCATTCAAACTTGATGTCGGCGCCCCAACCATTCTTGTGGGCAAAGTAGGCAACCGTCAGCATCATCAGCAGCGCCATCATCAGCCCGGGCAGGATGCCGGCCAAGAACAGCGCACCGACGCTCACATTGGCCATCATGCCGTAGATCACAAAGGGCAGGCTTGGCGGGATGATGGGGCCCAGCGTGGCCGAAGCGGCCGTGACACCCACGGCAAACTCGGTGTCGTAGCCATGGTCTTTCATGGCCTTGATCTCGATCGTACCCAGTCCGGCAGCATCGGCAATGGCGGTGCCGCTCATGCCGGCAAAGATCACCGAGCCGACCACGTTGACATGGCCGAGGCCACCCTTGAGCCAGCCGACCAGCGCCATGGCGTAGTTATAGATGCGATTGGTGATGCCGGCGTTGTTCATCAGGTTGCCGGCCAGAATGAAAAATGGCACCGCCAGCAGCGGAAAGCTGTCAATGCCGCTGACCATGCGGTGGATCACCACAAAGGGCGGCGTCGTGTCCTGCCAGAACAGGTAGATCATCGAGGCACCAGCCATCGCAATGGCCACCGGGATACCGCCCGACATCAGGATGAGGAAAATGATTTTGAGCATGGGGTTCTTCTAACGGTCGTCCATCGTGCTCTCGGGCCGCTCCAGCACACAGTAGCCACGCTGCCAGTGCACCCGCAGCACCCAAAAAGATCGCACAAACATGGCAGCGAAGCCGAGCATGACCACCCCGTACACGATGTTCATCGGCAGGTCAATCACGGTCATTTTGTAGCTACCGAGCTTTTGCATCATCTGCCAGCTCATGACCACCGCCAGCCCAAAAAACACGATGCGCATCACGTCCACCATCAGGCCCATGGCGCGTGACAGCGCCCGAGGCATGAAACGGTAGAAAAAATCGACCTGGATGTGGTTGTTCTTGGCCACGCCAATGGTGGCGCCGACAAACACCGTGCCGATCAGCAGGTAACGCGCGATCTCCTCGGTCCAGGAGGCCGAGTTATTCAGCACATAGCGCGTGAAGAACTGGTAGAACACGGTCAGCCCCAGCGCCCAGAAGAGCGCCAGCGCCAACCAGGCCTCCACCGGGGTGCCGGACAGATCCACCGCCTCGTCGGCCGCGTGGAACTGTCCGTCATCCCCCAGCACCTTGGGGCCGGCGTCAATGTCCATCAGCGCGCGGCCTGGATCTTGTCAAAGTCAGACCGGGTGAAGCCCATCGACTCAAGCGGCGAGTTTTTCAGCACCGCGTCCTGGAAGCTCTTGCGATCGACATTGACCACCTGCAGGCCTTTCTTGCGGAACTCTTCCACCAGTTCGCCTTCACGCTTCTTGATCTCGGCCGAGGCGCGGGCGGCGGCCTCACGGGTGACGTCGGTGAACATGGTTTTTTCGGCATCGCTGAGCTTGCTCCAGACGTGCGGCGCAATCTGGGTGGTCAGGCCGTCAACGATGTGGCCGGTCAGCATGATGGCTTTTTGCACTTCGTAGAACTTCTTGGCCTCGATGGTGGTCAGGGGGTTTTCCTGCGCCTCGACCGTGCCGTTCTGCAGGGCCAGGTACACCTCTGCAAAGGCGATGGGCGTGGGGTTGGCGCCGCAGGCCTTGGGCGTGGCGGTGTAGGCTGGCACATCAGGCACCCGAATCTTGATGCCCTTCATGCCTTCGCAGTTGGTGAAGGCCTTCTGCGCTGTAGTGTGGCGCGCGCCATAGTAGGTGTAGGCCGTCACCTGGATGCCGGTCTTGGCCCGGAAGTCATCGACCATTTCCTTGAACACGCCGCTCTTGGCAAACGCCAGCAGGTGCTCGCCGTCGCGGAAGATGAAGGGGTAGTAAGCGATGCCAAAGCGCGGGTAGCTGCGCGCCGCAAACGACGGGCCGCTGATGATCATGTCCACCGTGCCCAGTTGCAGGCCCTGGTTGATGTCAGTCTCTTTGCCCAGGGTCGACGCCGGGAACACCTGGATGTCAAACTTGCCGTTGCTGCGCTTCTTGATCTCCTCGGCCGCCCAGACCGACTGGGTGTGGTAGGCCTCGGAAGTCTCGTAGACGTGGGCCCACTTGAGCTTGGTCTGGGCCTGTGCCAGGCTGGCAGCACCCAGGCTCAATGCCAGTGCGGCACCGACGGCGAGGGTCTTGAGGGCGAAACGTTTGGTCATGGTGGCTCCTTAGGATGGTTAGGTTGCAAAAAAACAGCTGGGCTACTGACACTTACTTCTTGGTGCGGCGCCAGCTCGCACTGAATCGGGCATGGGATTTGTCCATGTGGGCGTGCATGGCGGCGCGGGCGGCGGCCGGGTCACGGCTGCGGATGGCTGCCAGCACGGCCTCGTGCTCCTGGATCGCGGCGCGCCAGGACGGCACGGTCTCAAAATGGCCTCCCAGGCGTTCAAACACCGGGCCATGGCGCGAATCCCAAAAAGTCTGCACGGTCTCGACCAGCACGCCATTGCCACAGGCCTCCACGATGGCGGTGTGAAACGCGCGGTCGCCAGTCAGCGGCGCGATGCCGCCGTCTGCCTCTTGCGTCATGCTGTCAATGGCCTCGCGCATGGCCGTGATGTCGCGCCGCTTGGCCTGGATGGCCGCCAGCGCCGCGGTCTCACCCTCTACCACGCGGCGCGCCCGGATCATCTCCAACGGGCCCCACTCGGGCGGCAAGGGCTCGGCCGCCACCCTGGGGCTGGCCGCACGCTCGCGCACATAGACGCCAGAGCCGGAGCGAACTTCGACCCAGCCCTCGACCTCCAGCGCAATCAGGGCTTCCCGCACCGTCGGCCGGCTCACGCCCAGCTGCTTGGCCAGGTCACGCTCGGCCGGCAGCCGCGTGCCAATGGCAAACTCGGCTTGCCCCATGCGCACGCGCAACTGCTCCGCGATTTGGCGGTACAGGCGTTGCGGTTCGATGGCTGGCAGCGGCATGGCGGCGGGTAACAGGGTTAACGCGAATGGGACAGGTGGTCAGACCAATTTATGATGGCATGGAATACAGCCCCTGCCATCCGGTGAAACCCTGCCATGCGCCCTGACATCACTATCGACACCATCCGCCTGCGGCAAGTCAACCTGCCGCCCAAGGTTGTGCGCACCGACGCCATCCAGTCCTTCGTGACGCAGGAAACCATTCTGCTGACGCTGCGCTGCAGCGACGGCATCGAGGCCACGGGCTACGCCTACACCATCGGTACTGGTGGCTCGTCGGTGCTGGCGCTGCTGCACGACCACCTGGCGCCGCGGCTGCTCGGGCGCAACCCGCTGCACATCGAGGCCATCTGGAAAGACCTGTTCTTCCACACCCACGCCACCGCGGTGGGCGCCATCACTAGCCTGGCGCTGGCCTGTGTCGATACAGCGCTGTGGGACTGGCGCGCGCGCAGCCAGCAGCAGCCGCTGTGGCAACTGCTGGGCGGCGCGCAACAGCGGGTGCCGGTCTACACCACCGAGGGCGGCTGGCTGCAGCTGGAGGCCGATGAACTGGTGGCGCAAACGCTGCAGGCCCAGGCGCAAGGCTTCAAAGGCGCCAAGATCAAGATTGGTCGGCCACACGTCAGTGAGGACGTGGCGCGGCTGGCTGCGGTGCGTGAGGCGGTAGGCCCAGGCTTCGAGCTGATGACTGACGCCAACCAGGGCTTCAACCGGCCCGAGGTGGTGCGCCGGGCGGCCGCTTTTGCGCCATTTAACCTGGCCTGGCTCGAAGAGCCACTGCCGGCCGAAGACGTGGCTGGGCATCGCCAGTTGCGCGAGCACACCGCCATTCCGGTGGCCGTGGGCGAATCGATGTACCACCTGGCGCAGTTCCGCGAGTACCTGGAGCAAGGCGCCTGCAGCATCGTGCAGCCTGATGTGGCCCGCATCGGCGGCATCACGCCGTGGATCAAGGTGGCGCACCTGGCCGAGGGTTTTGATGTACCGGTCTGCCCGCATTTCCTGATGGAGCTGCATGTCAGCCTGTGCGCGGCCGTGCCCAATGCGGCCTGGGTGGAGTACATCCCGCAGCTCGATGACATCACCAGCAGCCGCATCCGCGTCGAAGGCGGCTACGCCTACCCGCCCGACACCCCCGGCCTGGGCATCGACTGGGACTGGCAGGCCATTGCCGGACGACAAATCTACGACCAATTACTTAAAAGGAAAACCTCATGAGACTACAAGGTAAAACCGCCCTCGTCACCGCCGCCGGCCAGGGCATCGGGCGCGCCAGCGTGCTGGCCATGGCCGCTGAAGGCGCACAGGTGATCGCCACCGACCTCAACCCGCAACTGCTGAAAGCTTTTGAAGGCGTCGCCAACGTGCGCACCGCCGTGCTGGATGTGCTGGACAAGGCCGCCATCCAGAGCCTGGTGGCCGGCCTGCCACCACTGAACGTGCTGTTCAATTGCGCCGGCGTTGTGCACAACGGCAGCATCCTGCAAGCCACGGACGACGACTGGGACTTTGCTTTCAACCTCAATGTGCGCGCCCAGTACTGGATGATCCAGGCCGTGCTGCCGGGCATGCTGGCCGCTGGCGGTGGCAGCATCATCAACATGGCAAGCGTCTGCAGCAGCCTCAAGGGGTTGCCGAACCGCTTCATCTACGGCAGCAGCAAGGCGGCCGTGGTCGGGCTCACCAAATCGGTGGCGGCGGATTTTGTGGGCAAGGGCATCCGCTGCAATGCCATCGCACCTGGCACCGTGGACACACCCTCGCTGCAGGACCGCATCAACAGCTACCCTGACCCAGTGCAGGCGCGCAAGGATTTTGTGGCTCGGCAGCCCATGGGCAGGCTGGCGCAGGCGCCGGAAATCGCGCCGATTGTGGTCTACCTGGCCAGCGATGAATCGGTGTTTGCCAGCGGCCAGCTGTTTGCAGTGGACGGCGGCATGACGATCTGAAGCATCTGGCCCGGGGCGGGCCAGCCCGGCTTACTCGCCCAGGTAGGCCGCGCGCACCTTGGGGTCTTTGAGCATGGTCTTGGCGTCGCCCGTCATGGTGATCAGGCCTGAATCCATCACATAGCCACGGTCGGCAATCGACAGGGCGCGGCTGGCGTTTTGTTCCACCAGCAGCACGGTCACACCTTGCGCGTACACATCGCGCACCACCTCGAAAATCTTGTCGACCATGATGGGCGACAGGCCCATCGACGGCTCGTCGAGCAGCAGCACCTTGGGCCGGCTCATCAATGCGCGGCCCATGGCCAGCATTTGCTGCTCGCCGCCGCTCATGGTGCCGGCGAGTTGGTCACGGCGCTCTTTCAGGCGCGGGAAGATGGTGAACACCTTGTCGATGTCCTGCAGGATGCCGGCCTTGTCGTCGCGGATGTAGGCGCCCATCTGCAGGTTTTCGACGATGGTCATGCGGGCAAACACGCCCCGCCCTTCGGGCACCATGGCCAGGCCCTGGCGCACCAGGTCCCAGGGGCCCTGGCCGCGAATGCTTTTGCCCAGGTACTCGATATCGCCATCGTTGATCGGCAGGCTGCCGGTGATGGCCTTCATGGTGGTGGTCTTGCCGGCGCCATTGGAGCCGATCAGCGACACCAGCTCGCCCTCGTGCACCTCGAAATCAACGCCCTTGACGGCCTGGATGCCGCCGTATGCCACCTTGAGCCCGGTGACCTTGAGAAGAATGTTTGTCATACCTGATTCCTTGCCGGACTGAGCCTGCGCGCTGTCCTGAACTGTTCAACTGGTGCCGAGATAGGCCTCAATGACCTTGTCATTTCGCTGCACCTCGGCCGGCGTACCTTCGGCAATCTGCTTGCCGTAGTCGAGCACAGTGACGCGGTCGCACAAGCCCATCACCAGCTTGACATCGTGCTCGATCAGCAAAATGGTGCGGTTGTCGTTACGGATCTTGTCGATCAGCTCGCGCAGCATCACCTTCTCGGTGGCGTTCATGCCGGCGGCCGGCTCATCCAGCGCAATCAGCTGTGGGTCGGTGGCGAGCGCCCGCGCAATCTCCAGCCGGCGCTGGTCGCCGTAGCTCAGGGTGCGCGCCTTGTAGTCGGCAAAGCGGCCAATGCCCACGTAGTCCAGCAGCTCCTGCGCGCGGGCGGCAATCGCCAGCTCCTCGGCCTTGAACCCGGACGTGCGACAAATCGCACCCAGCAGCCCCGAGCCGGTGCGGATGTGGCGGCCCACCATCACGTTTTCCAGCGCGGTCATCTCGGCAAAAAGGCGGATATTCTGAAACGTGCGCGCGATACCGGCCTTGGCCACCTCGTGCACCGCAGTCGGCCGATACGGTTTGCCGGCCAGCGCAAAGCTGCCGCTGTCGGGGGTGTAGAGCCCCGTCAGCACGTTGAAAAACGTGGTCTTGCCAGCGCCATTGGGGCCGATCAGGCCATACACCTGGCCGCGCAGGATGCGGATGCCCACCTCGCTCAGGGCCTGCAGGCCCCCAAAGCGCTTGGAGACGCCGGCCACCTCAAGTACTGTGTCTGTCATGGTCGATTCCTGTCAGCTCTTGGTGTTTTGCAGGGACTTGCCATGGTCCGGCGCCGGCCACAGACCGCGCGGGCGCAGCAGCATGATGCTGATCATGGCCAGGGCAATCAGCAGCTGGCGCAGGATGGCAGAGTCCAGCCGGCCGCCGGTCATGGCCTGTAGCGGCCCGGCCACATAGCGCAGCACCTCGGGCAGTGCCGACAGCAGCACCGCACCCAGAATCACCCCCGGCAAGTGGCCGATGCCGCCCAGCACCACCATGGCCACGATCATCACTGACTCCATCAGGCTGAAAGACTCGGGCGAGATAAAGCCCTGGAACGAGGCAAACATGGCGCCCGACACACCGCCAAAGGTAGCGCCCATGCCGAAAGCCAGCAGCTTCATGTTGGTGGTGTTGATGCCCATGGCCTTGGCGGCGATCTCATCCTCGCGGATGGCCATCCAGGCGCGACCGACGCGCGACTGCTCCAGCCGGTGGCAAACCAGCACGCTGAACAACACCAGCGCCAGGAACAGGTAATAGTAGAGCGAGACCGAGGCCAGCTCAAAGCCGAACACCTCCACCTTCTTGCCCAGGTTGAGGCCAAAAAAGCTCAGCGAGTCGATCTGGTTCAGGCCTTTGGGGCCGTTGGTGATGTTGACCGGGTGGTCCAGGTTGTTCAGGAACACCCGGATGATTTCACCAAAGCCCAGCGTGACAATGGCCAGGTAATCACCGCGCAGGCGCAGCGTAGGCGCTCCCAGCAGCACGCCAAAAATCCCGGCCAAACCCGCCGCCAGCGGGATCACGATCCACAGCGGCGTGTGCAGGCCATTGGGGAACAACGAGGCTACTGCAGCAAAGGACTCACTCAAATGGGGTGAGGCCATCAGCCCGTACATGTAGGCGCCGATGGCAAAGAAGGCCACATAGCCCAGATCCAGCAGGCCGGCATAGCCCACCACGATGTGCAGGCCCAGCGCCAACAGCACGTAAAGCAGGGCCATGTCGGCAATGCGCACCCAGGCATTGCCAAAACCTTGCAACAAAATGGGCAGCAGCAACAGGCCGATGGCTGACAGGGCCAGCGCCGCGAGGTTGCGTTGATTCAGTTTCATATCGGTCCTCGGGATTCAGTGGGGGCGCGGCTCAGGCCCGGTCTGCCACCCGCTCGCCCAACAGACCAGAGGGCCGCAGGGTGAGCACGATGATCAGCACGATGAAGGCAAAGATGTCCGAGTAATGGCTGCCCAGCACACCACCGGTCAGGGTGCCAATGTAGCCCGCGCCGATCGACTCGATCAGGCCCAGCAGGATGCCGCCCACCACCGCGCCAGCCAGGTTGCCAATGCCGCCAAACACCGCTGCGGTGAAGGCCTTGAGGCCAGGCAAAAAGCCCATGGTATGCTGCACCGTGCCGTAGTTGGCCGCCCACATCACGCCGGCAATGGCCGCCAGCACCGCGCCAATCAGAAAGGTGGCCGAGATCACCATATCGGGCTTCACGCCCATCAGCGCCGCCACGCGCGGGTTCTCGGCGGTGGCGCGCATGGCACGGCCGAGCCGGGTCGAATTCACCACCCACATCAGCAGGGCCAGCGACACCGCCGTCATACCCAGAATCAGCACCTGGGTGGGCGTGATCACCGCGCCGCCGATGTTGAACGGCGTGCTTGGCAGCAGCGTGGGGTAAGGTTTGTAGTTGGGCTTCCAGATGATCATGGCCAGCGTCTGCAGCAGGATCGACATACCGATGGCCGTGATCAGCGGCGCCAACTTGGGGCTGTTGCGCAGCGGCCGGTAGGCCACTTTTTCAATCACAAAATTAAGTGCCGCCGCCACCACACAGGCGATGATCAGGGCCACAAACAAAATGACGTAGCCCGGTGTTCCCGGCATACCCTCTCTCATCAGGCCAATGATGGTCCAACTGGTCAGCGCCCCCACCATCAACACCTCGCCGTGGGCAAAGTTGATCAGGTTGATGATGCCGTACACCATGGTGTAGCCCAGGGCCACCAGCGCGTACATGCTGCCCAACACCAGACCGTTGATGATCTGCTGTATCAAGGTATCCATAAAACTTCTCCGATTTGTGGCCGGCGCGTGGGGCGTTGGTTTGCCGACGAGCGGTGCAGCCTTGTGAGCTCTACCACAGCACTAGCAATTAGCCTGCCAATATGGCGCGTCCAGCAGGTAAGTGGACGCGATTGTAGCGAGCACACCCCCTGGCCCGGGGGCGCCTTCGCTGGGGTTTACCCTCGCGCTGGCAGCCTATCAGCCGGAATCACAGGCCATCAGCCAGCCTGATTATTCAAGCCGCGCAATTGCCGAAGCTTATCGGCGATTCGGATCTCCAGGCCACGTTCAACCGGGCGGTAAAACCCAGGAGCGGCCATACCGTCGGGCAGGTAAGTCTCTCCGGCGGCGAAGCCGCCCTGCTCGTCGTGCGCATAGCGGTAGCCCTTGCCGTAATCGAGCGACTTCATCAATTGAGTGGGTGCATTGCGCAGGTGCATGGGCACCGGGCGCGTCCCATCCTTCTTGACGAAGGCGCGGGCTTCATTGAAAGCCTTGTACACCGCATTGGATTTGGCCGCCACCGCCAGGTAGACCACGCATTCGGCCAGGGCCAGCTCGCCCTCTGGGCTGCCCAGGCGTTCGTAGACCTCCGCGGCGTCCAGCGCCAGCCGCAGCGCGCGCGGGTCGGCCAGACCGATGTCTTCGCTGGCCATACGGATCAGCCGGCGCGACAGGTAACGGGGATCAGCACCGCCGTCGAGCATGCGCACCAGCCAGTACAGCGCCGCGTCCGGGTCGGAGCCACGTACTGATTTATGTAGGGCGCTGATAGTGTCATAGAACTGCTCGCCGCCCTTGTCATAGCGGCGCATGCGCTCGCCCAGCACCTTGAGCAGCCAGACATCGGTGACCTCGACGCGCTTCTCCTGCGCAGCGGCCGTCGCCAATGTTTCCAGTGTGTTGAGCAGTCGGCGCGCATCACCATCCGCGTAGGCAATGAGCCGATCCACTGCGGCGGTCTCAATCGGGGGCACGGCGCCGCCGCTCAAGGCGCGCGCCACAATCTGCGCCAGGTCGGACTCGGTCAAGGGCTGCAACACGTAAACCGCCGCACGCGACAGCAGGGCCGAGTTCACCTCGAACGATGGGTTTTCAGTGGTGGCACCAATGAAGGTGAACAAGCCGCTTTCCACGTGGGGCAAGAACGCATCCTGTTGACTCTTGTTGAAGCGGTGAACTTCATCCACGAAGAGGATGGTGCGCCGGCCCTGGCTGCGCGCCAGTTGGGCCAGTTCTACCGCCTCCCGGATGTCTTTCACGCCGCCCAGCACCGCGCTGATGGTGATGAACTGCGCCTCAAAGGCGTCGGCCATCAGCCGGGCCATGGTGGTCTTGCCGGTGCCCGGCGGGCCCCACAGGATGCAGCTGTGGGGCTGCCCTGATTCAAAAGCCAAGCGCAGCGCCATGCCCTCGCCCAGCAAATGCTGCTGCCCGATCACGTCGGCCAGGGTTTTGGGACGCAGGCGCTCGGCCAGCGGTTGGTGATCAGGTAGGTGGGTGGCCATGAAGCGTCATTGTGGGGCAATCTGCGTGAAGCGGGCGACCAGCCACCATGGGAGGTCAAACACCTCAAGTAGCCGGTCTCATTGCACACCATGTCACGCCAATGCAAAATGCGGCTTCACACTCGATACCGGAAATCACATGGAAAGCTCGCAGCCTGCCGCCTACCCCGATTTGCAGCACCTCGCCCAACTGATCCAACGCGTTGACGATCGGCAACAACTCGCCGAACTGATCTCACGCTATGGCATGGCCGTTGATGACCGAGACTTTGACACGCTGGGCAGCCTGTTTGCACCGGATGGCCAGTTTCAAACGGTCAAAGGCCGTGAGGCAGTGGTCGCCTACTACCGCGACCGCACCTCCCTGTTCACAACGAGCTACCACTATGCGCACACTTGGCACTTTGATTTGATGTCAGCCCACCAGGCCTCAGGGGTGGTCAACGCGCATGCGGAACTGTGCATCGATGGCCAAGCCGTGCATATCGCGTTGCGTTACCTGGACACTTACACCAAGTTTGACGGCCACTGGCTGTTCCAGTCACGCACGCTGAAGTTCCGCTACGTCCTGCCACTGAGCGAACTTGCCCATGGGCTGGACCAGCCGCTGCGCGTGCGCTGGCCTGGGACCGAGCCGCAATTGGCCGATCTTCCCGACCAGTTGCAAACCTACATCGACAGTCGCAAGACGCCAGCCTGACCCCTTCAACTCAGCCAAATTCACATGTCCAGAATCAGATCACTCACAGTCGACGAATTCGACCCAGAACTTCGACGCATGCTCAATGCCGAGCAAAAAACTGAGCGTGAATTGCGACCCACCAGTGTCCGGGCACACCACCCGGAACTGGCTAAAGCCTATCTACGTTTTGGCGGGGCACTGAAGGCGCATTCAGTGCTGTCAGCCCGTCTGCGGGAGCTGATACGGTTGCGCATCGCCTTTCACAACCAATGTCGCAGTTGCATGGCCATGCGCTATGCGGATGGGGTGGACGACGGTGTCACTGAAGACTTGGTGTGCGCACTGGAAAAGCCGTACGAAGCGCCCGACCTCACTGAGGCTGAACAGGTGGCTCTGCGTTACGCCGACTTGCTGGCCAACAACCACCTGGCGATCGATGACGCATTTTATGAACTTCTAAAAACGCATTTTCCTGAGAAGGAATTGGTCGAACTTGGCATGGTGTGCGCCCTGTGCATCGGTTTTGGCAGGCTTTCCGCCACTTGGGACATGACGGAGGACTTGCCCGAACGTTTCAAGGCCCAAGGTACCGAACCTGTCACACCCTGGGGCCCCGACGCCTGGACGACTGAACGCGTCAAGGCCAACTAAAAGGCTAAATCCGCCATCGCCGAATCATCACTGGCGAATGACGTCAGCCCCTGCGGGCGGTTTGAACTGGAAATTGGCGGCTTCTAAGGCAACATTGGACTGAAAACCAGTAAAAGTGAGCACCGAGCGTTGGCCAAAGCTGTCGTTCATCTCCAGCACCGCCAACTCTGCCCCCCGAAACCCGACCCGCACACTTTGCAACTGGCCGTCGCGCGCCTTCGGGGTCGCCAACACCCACTGCAGGCCATCGCGGTCAGGGGCGTCAGCCAGGACAAAGTCGTTTTGCAGGGCGCGCAGATCAGCCGCCGAGGCAATCAGGGCCGCCGGGGTGGCCCCCAGGGCTTGCGCCTGCTTGCGGGCCGTCACCTGATTCAGATCCACGTCATACAACCAGAGCGTCTGGCCGTCAGCAACAATGGTCTGTTCAAACGGTTTGCGGTAAATGAATCGAAACCGGTTTGGGCGAGAAAACTCAAAACTGCCGCCGG
>CAJAXU010000265.1 GCA_903948045.1 uncultured beta proteobacterium
ATGTGAACGGCAGTTGGGCGGCACCGGCCGGCAGCACGGACCTGGACACCATCGACCCGACGCACTTTACCGCCTTGAGCAGCATCTTTGGGATGCCGGTGGGGCAGTTTGGGGTGGTTTGATACACCTGTCATATTCAATAATTTATAAGAGCACAAACCATGGCAATAATTACAGGCACCGCTGGCAACGACACGCTCACAGGTACCGATGCAGCGGACAGCATCACCGGCTTGGCGGGTGACGACACGCTAAAGGGTGCCGGCGGAAACGACATCATTGACGGCGGCACTGACAATAACGGCGGTGACTGGGTTAGCTACGAGGGGGCGCCCATTGGCGTGACGGTCAACCTGACCACCGGGACCGCCACGGATGGGCTGGGTGGCACCGATGTGTTGCTGAATATTGAGCGCGTTGTTGGTACAGCCTTTAATGACCTGCTCATTGGCAACCTGCGGCTGAACTATTTCCGCCCCGGTGCTGGCAATGACACAGTCAACGGGGTCGATACATCGTACCTGGAGGATGCTGTCGAGTACTGGGACGCCACCAGCAGCGTCACCATTGACCTCAAAGCCGGCACGGCAAGCGGCGTGTCCATCGGTAACGACCAGTTGATTTCCATAGAGCGGGCTAACGGCTCTGGCTACGACGACCAGATCACCTTGGGGGACACCGGCTCAGCGTTCGGCAACAACGGCAACGACCTGCTGATTGCTGGCGCCAAAAGCTCCTGGATGGAAGGCGGGTCAGGTAATGACACCCTAAGGGGTGGCGCCTCGAGCTGGGACAGTGCTGTTTTCTACATGAACAGTGCCAACTTGGAAGGCGCCACTTTGGCGGGCAATCCTGCAAGCGGCTGGACACTCAACAAAGGCAGCACAGCGCTGGTCAGCATCCAAGCCAACACCAGCACGGGGTATTGGACAGTGACCGACTTAAGGTCAACCACGGACACGGCCAACCCCAATTTTGGCACTGACCAAATGGTGGCCATGGAGCGGATTGCCTTTCTTGGGCTTAACTCAACTGGCTCATCCTTGTCGACTTACCTTGGCCTGGGCGGTACCTTGGCAGCACCGACACTCAATTTTCTGTCGCAGAGCGGCACTGCCAGCGCTGAAGTCATCAACGGATCCAGCTACGCGGACACGCTGAGCGGCGGCGCTGGCAATGACACCTTGAACGGACTGATCTCGGACGACACCCTGCGGGGCGGCCCCGGCAATGACCTGCTCAATGGCGGAGAGCAACGCAACCTAGCCTGGAAATATAGCCAATATTTTGCAGTCTCTGACCGTGACATCGTCGACTATTCTGATTTGACGGCTGGCGGGATCAGACTTGACCTCTCCACCATGACGGTTACTGGCATCAACGGCTCTGACGTGGGCATTGACACGCTGCGCGGCATCGAGTACCTGCAAGGAAGCCGGCAATCTGATGTCGTTGTCGGAAGCTTCGTAGCTTTATCAGGCAGCAACGAGGCTGCTGGAGATCAGCATAACTTGGTTACCGCCCTGTATGGTGGAAGCGATGCCGTAACTTTGGCTAAAGTACCAAATATGCCTTGGTTGAGCGCCATCAACATGGATTACTGGTGGTCTCTGGCTGCTGTAACGGCCACCTTTAGCGGTAGTGTTGGAACTATTAGCTACGGCGCTGGAACAGTCCAAATTGCGGGTGCCGACACGGTCGATGGTGTGGCTTCCTTTGGCGATACCGCCTACAACGACCGTTTTGATTTCAG
>CAJAXU010000266.1 GCA_903948045.1 uncultured beta proteobacterium
CGGAAAGCCCACCTTGCTGTACTCCAGGGTGTCGGCCATACGGCCCACGCGGTCGTGCTGTTTGACCAGCTGGTACTTGCCTTTGATTTGTTCGCGGGTGGTTTCCTTTTGGTGCGGAAAAAAATCTTTAATGACCTTAAACACATAGGGAAAGCTGGGCAGGTCAAACACCAGCATCACCATGCCCTTGATGCCGGGCGCGATGCGGAACTTGTCGCTGGAATGGCGCAGGTGGTGCAGAAAATCCCGGTAGAACAGCGTCTTGCCCTGCTTGGCCAGGCCGAGGGCGTTGTAGATTTCATTGCGCGGCTTGCGCGGCATCATGCTTCGCAAAAATTGCACGTAAGCCGACGGAATCTCCATGTCCACCATGAAGTAGGCCCGCGCAAAGCTGAACAGCATCAGCAGGTCGTCCTCGCCCAACAGGGCCGCGTCGATCGCCAGTTTTTCACCGGGCCGCACATGCAGGATCGGCAGCGCAAACGGGAACTCGGTGAAGCCGTTGATCAGCTTGCCGACGATGTAGGCGCCCTTGTTGCGAAAGAACAGGCTGGTCAGCACCTGCACCTGGAAGTTGGCGCGCAGCTTGGCCTCGCCCAGCACGCGCTTCAGCGCCTGCGCCACCAAGGCGGCGTCGCGCGGCAGGTCTTCAAAGGGCAGGCGCAGATCAAAGTCTTGCACCATCTGCTGCAGCATTTCCGGCAGGTTGGCGGGTGTCGGGTAATAGGCGCGGTAGGTCGGGCGCGCTTCGGGCGCGGTGTCTTCGATGTACTCGGTACTAACAGCCGGTCGCACAAAGATGAAATCGTTGTGAAAGTGGGTGCGGTGCAGGATCTTGGTGGTGACCGAGTTGAAGAAGGTCTCGGCCAGCTCGGGCTGGTGGTGGTCGACCAGCAGCCCGATGTAATGCAGCTTGACCTGGTGCCAGATGTCCATCGGCTGCTCGCCGGCCTTATATTCGCGCTCGAGCCGGGTCGAGGCTTCGCGCACGCGCAGGTCATAAAACTCGATACGTTCGCGTTGGGCCCGCTGCTGACCATGCCAGTCGGCGGTCTCGAAGCGGTGTTTGGCGCGGGCCGATTCAGTGCGGAACAGCCGGTAATGGCGGTTGAAGCCATCCATCATGGCCTTGGCGATGTCGTAGGCCAGCGAGGAGTCGAGGCGTTGCGGGAACATGGTGGGCATCCTGGGGTCAGGCCGGCAGCTGGCTGCCACGCGGGTAGCGCTTGAGCGCATTGCGGAAAACGTTCACCACCTCGTGCGGGCCCTGCATGCTCACGCCCAGGTCTTTCACCAAGCCGTCCTTGAGGCCGTAGCACCAGCCATGCACCGACACCTTTTGGCCGCGGCTCCAGGCGTCCTGCATCACATTGGACAGCGCCACGTTGCCGACCTGCTCGATCACGTTCATCTCGCACAGCACGTCTTCCTGCTCGGGCACGCTCAAGTGGTCGATGCGGCGGCGGTGGCGCAGCTTGACGTCGTGCACATGGCGCAGCCAGTTGTCGGCCAAGCCCACGCGCAGGCCGCGCAAGGTGGCCAGCACGCCACCACAGCCGTAATGGCCCACCACCATGATGTGCTCCACCTTGAGGTGGTCTACCGCGAACTGGATGACTGACAGCGCATTGAGATCAGAGTGCACCACCACATTGGCCACATTGCGGTGCACAAATACCTCACCCGGGTCCAGCCCGGTGATCTCATTGGCCGGCACCCGGCTGTCCGAGCAGCCGATCCACAGGTATTTGGGGCTTTGCTGCTGCGCCAGTTTGCTGAAGAAACCCGGGCGCTCGCGCTCCATGCGGGCGGCCCAGGCGCGGTTGTTGTCCAGCAGATGGTGAAGTGAGGTGCTCATAGTTGGGCATTTTCGCCGGTCTGACGGCGCGCCTTACATGGTTTCGGCAAACAACTCGCGGCTGATCAGCATGCGCCGGATTTCGCTGGTGCCGGCGCCGATCTCGTACAGCTTGGCGTCGCGCCAGAGTCGGCCCAGCGGGTAGTCGTTGATGTAGCCGTTGCCACCAAAAATCTGCACGCCCTCACCCGCCATCCAGGTGGCTTTTTCGGC
>CAJAXU010000267.1 GCA_903948045.1 uncultured beta proteobacterium
GCACCATGAGATAGAGCTGGTGGTGGCGATCGGCACCGGCGGCAAGAACATCAAGGCCTCTGATGCCCACAGCCATATTTTTGGCTACGCAGTGGGCCTGGACATGACACGGCGCGACCTGCAGAACGAGATGAAGAAGCAGGGTCGCCCCTGGTGCATCGGCAAGGCCTTTGACCACTCAGCTCCGATCGGCCCCATCACCCCGGCGGCCCAGGCCGGCGACGTGACTGCCGCCGAGATTGCGCTGGAGGTGAACGGCCAGGACCGCCAGCGCAGCCAGGTCAGCAAGCTGATCTGGAACATTGCCGAAACCATTGAACACCTGTCAGCCGCCTGGGAATTGCAGCCCGGCGACCTGATCTACACCGGCACCCCGGAGGGCGTGGCCGCCGTGGTGGCGGGCGACACGCTAAACGGCACCGTGAGCGGCCTGACGCCGATCACGCTGCAGGTGCGCTGAGGCGCGCCCGCCCGCATGCTGCGCGAACCGATCAAGCACTGCCGCAACTGCGGCACCAGCGTGGTGTACCGCATCCCGGATGACGGCGACACCAAGGCGCGCGCCATTTGCACCGCTTGCACCACGGTCCATTACGAGAACCCGCTCAATGTGGTCGGCACCGTACCGGCCTGGGGAGACAAGGTGCTGCTGTGCAAGCGCAACATCGAGCCGCGCTGGGGCAAGTGGACCCTGCCGGCGGGTTTCATGGAGCTGAACGAGACGGTAGCCGAAGGCGCGGCGCGCGAGACGGTAGAAGAATCGGGCGCTGAATTTGAACTTGAAGGCCTGTTCTCGCTGGTGAACGTGGCGCGCGTGGGCCAGGTCCATCTGTTTTACCGGGCTCGCCTGCTGAGCGACCGCTTCAACCCGGGCTTTGAAACGATCGAGGCCCGGCTGTTTGCCGAGGATGAGATCCCTTGGGACGAGATCGCCTTTCGCACAGTCAAGGAAACGCTGGAGCGTTACTTTGCCGACCGGCGCACGGGCAGCTTCTCCATCCACGCGATCGACATCACCTGATTGGTTGCACGGCTTTCCGCCGGCGCCCGCGATGCTGCCCTGCTACCTGCTGCTTGACCTGGAGACCACCGGCGGCAACCCGGTGCACGACCGCGTCACCGAAATTGCCGCCGTGCGCATGGAAGGCGGGCAGGAGGTGGCCCGCTGGAGCACCCTGGTACACCCGGGCGGTCGTATTCCCTCATTTATCCAGAGCCTGACGGGCATCAGCGATGACATGGTGGCAGACGCGCCAAACTTTGAGGCGGTGGCCCGCCCGCTGCTGGCGCTGCTGGAGGGCGCCGTGCTGGTGGCGCACAACGCACGCTTTGACCACGGCTTTTTGCTCAACGAGTTTGCGCGCGCCGACATCACGCTGAAAACCCGCACCCTTTGCACGGTGCGGCTGTCGCGCCTGCTGTACCCGCAGCACCGCAGCCATGGGCTCGACGCCATCATGCAGCGCCACGGCCTGCAGACGCAGGCCCGGCACCGGGCCATGGGGGACGTGGACATGGTGCTGGCTTGGCTGCGGCTGGCAGAGGCCGAGTTGGGCGCCGACACACTGCGCCAGCAGGCGCAAACGCTGTTGCAAGGCAGCGCGGCACTGCCACCCCAGTTGGACACGGCCGTGACCGACATCCCCGAGGGGCCAGGCGTCTACCTGTTTTATGGCGAAGGGCCGCTGCCGCTGTACATCGGTAAGAGTGTGACGATGCGCAGCCGGGTGATGTCGCATTTTCAGGCGGCCACGCGCCAGCCGCGCGAGATGCGCATGGCACAGGAGATCCGCCTTGTAGAATGGCGCGAAACCGCCGGTGAACTCGGCGCCCTGCTGCTCGAAGCCCGGCTGGTCAAGGAATTGCAGCCGATCCACAACCGGCAACTGCGGCGCGAACGCGCCCTGTGCGCCTGGCGCCTGGAGGACAACCCGAATGCTCGGCCCTTGTTGACCTTGGTCAGCGGTACCGACTTTGAGCCGCAGCAGTTTGAGCGCCTGTACGGCGCCTACCGCTCGCGGCGGCAGGCCCAGGATGATCTGCGTGCCTTGGCCGATGCGCAGGGCCTGTGCCTGCAGGCGCTCGGCCTGGAATCCGGCCAGGGCCGCTGCTTTGCGCACCAGATCGGGCGCTGCAAGGGCGTCTGTTGCGGCCAGGAGAAGCCCGAGCGTCACCGGCTGCGGCTGGCGCTGGCCTTGGCAGCGCAAAAACTGCGCGCCTGGCCCTACGCCGGGCCGATCGGCCTGCGCGCCGGTCTTCGACAGTTACGCGCGCAAGTGGTTGATTTCATTGGACTCGGAGTTAAA
>CAJAXU010000268.1 GCA_903948045.1 uncultured beta proteobacterium
AGCTCAGTCCCAATACGGCTGATCATGTTGGCTTGACTGTGTTGACCCATGGTGTTTTTCTCCCTGTGGTTGTGTGACATGGTCGGTGACAACTAAAACCCGAATTCGCTCAAGGCTGCGGCTGACCCTCTTCAGAATCAGCCCCGGTCCCCGCCTTGACGGTGGCGTACAGCGCCATCACCCCTTTGACAAACTCGCGCACCTGCTCTGGGCTCATGCCCGCCCGACCTGGGGCTATAACCACCTCCAGACCGTCCGTGACAGTGAGATGGCTGCAGACCTCAATCGAGCCAGCCGCTCTTGATTGCGGGGGGACAGCCGGTTCTTCCCCGTGCAGAAGTGCCCGGATTCGCTCAAGAGATAGGCCTGCGGCCGTCCACTTCTTGAGGAGTAGGGCCTGCTCCAGATGCCGGGGGCCATAGCGTGCAGCCCGTGTCTCCCCCTCAGGGTGGTCGACCAGGCCGTTTTGCACGTAGTAGCGCAGCGTGCGCACCGGCAGGTCTGCCAGGATGCAGAGCTCGCTAAGCGTGAATTGCTGGGTGGGTTCGGCCATGTGAATTGATTGATGCACTTATTATTTACATCACTAGTGTACATAACTTCTGCATCAAGGCAAGTATTCGTTTGGTTCATGGCTTTGTTCCAGGTCAATGGGGGTCTAAGGACTACCCGGCAGAGCCCGCTGTTCTGGGCGCCTTCTCCAACCGGTCAAGTTATTATTTGGGCCATATGGCTCAAGAGATGAGCCACTCAAATCAGGAATGGGTGCCATGGACCGGACCGAGCGTTTTTACAAGATCGACAACCTGCTGCATGTGAATGCGGTGGTGCCCATAGCCCGTTTCCTGCGCGAATTGGAGGTGTCCCGGGCCACCTTCAAGCGGGACATTGAGTACATGCGCGACCGGCTCAATGCGCCGATTGAATGGGATCGGGGTGACGGCGGCTACCGCTACGCATCTGGTGTCACCGGCAAACAGCAGTCACTGCCCGGGCTGTGGTTTAACGCGAGCGAGGCCTACGCCCTGCTGATGATGCAGGCGCTGCTGGCAGAAATGCAGCCTGGTTTGCTGGGGCCGCACATTGCACCCCTGAAGGCGCGCCTGCGCGCAGTGATCGAATCTGGCAAACACCCGGCCGGCGACGTGGAGAGCCGGGTCAAGTTGCTCAATGTGGCGGCACGTCCAGTGGCGGACAAGAATTTTGAGGTGGTGGCCGCAGCTTTGCTGGGGCGCCAGCGGCTGCAGATTCGCTATTACAGCCGGGTGCGCAATGAGACCAGCGCTCGGGAGGTGTCACCGCAGTTGCTGATCCATCACCGGGGCAACTGGTATTTGGGCGCCTGGTGCCATCAGCATGAGGCGATGCGCTCTTTTGCGATGGACGCGATTGAGCAGGCGTCAGTCTTGAGCAAGGCCAGCAAGTCGATGCCAAAGAAAGCGCTGGACGGCTTTGTTGGGCAGGGTTACGGCATTTTTTCTGGAAGCGAGGTGCAGTGGGCCAAACTGCGTTTTACCGAGGAGCGGGCTCGCTGGGTTTCCAGGGAACTTTGGCACCCGCAGCAGCGGCTGACTCCGCAAGACGATGGGCGCCTCATCATGGAGCTGCCGTTTACCGATTTTCGGGAGTTGTCCATGGACATCCTGCGCCAGGGGCGGCATGTGGAGGTGCTGGGGCCGCCAGAACTCCGCGCTCAGGTGGCGCAGGAGCTTAGGGAGACGCTGGGGCAGTATGCGGATTCAGGCACTGGTTTAGGCCCATCTTGAATTTGCACATTTTTAGAAGATGGCCCGGAATGCTGAGAGCCTTTAAATCCGGCGAAGCGTTGAAAATCCACAACCTGTTGGAACTGGCGCGTAAGCAGAACCGAAAATCCGGCAAGGTGGAGTGGCGCCAAGGCAGATGTCGACGCGCCATTGCAGACGATAAAAGTTAGCATTAAATCCATCATGAAACCTACTATATTGTGTATGGCGCTGTTGGTGACTGGCTGTGGCGCAGTAACGACGCAGTCAATTTACGAAGGCTTGCGAACGCAGCAAAGTCTTAAGGACGCCGGTGCACTACAACCATCAGAAAAGATGGGCACCTATGACAGCTACGAAAAGGACCGGAAAAAGTTGAAGCCGCAGGAATAGCCGTTGTGCCAAACAGTGCTGTGACCAAACTGGGCCGCGGAAGTTGGCCATTGACTGCTTTCTGGAAGACAATCGTACTCACTTGCCGCACCGCGGGATAAACAGTCAGCCTGGCTGAAGTTAATCTGAAGCCAACAGAAGCGTCTAAGGCTGGTAAAGCACTTCAAGATAAAGACCTGCCCCCCCGCTTGTCGAGATGCCCACCTCCCATCATGGATAAATTCTTGCTGCAGCAGCAGGTGCTGGAGCGGCTCGCCGAAGACCTGCTGCAAGCCGAACAGGCAGTGCGTTCGGCCTATGAAACGGCGACTCACGAAGAAAACATTGCCGAAAACAAATATGACACATTGGGACTCGAAGCCGCGTACCTAGCCACCGGCCAGGCTCGGCGCGCCGAAGGCATCCGCCAGGCGATGGTCAATTGGCGCCAATTCCGCCCGCGCCCCTACGACGCCAGCAAAGGTATACAGCTCGGGGCGCTGGTCTGCCTGGTCGATTCCGACGACAAGCAGCAACAGCTCTTTCTCGGGCCGGATGGGGGCAGCATGAAGTTGGTCAGCGGCGCTCAGCTCGTTCAGATCATCAGCAGCGAAGCCCCTCTGGGAAGGGCCATGCTGGGTAAATGTGAGGGCGATGAGGTGTGGATACAGGTCGCTCCAATCCGACAGCAATTTGAGGTGCTGCGGGTTTATTAATCCGCAAGCAAGCCCACGCCAAATTGGCTGAGGTC
>CAJAXU010000269.1 GCA_903948045.1 uncultured beta proteobacterium
CCAGCGGCACCGAGCAGGGTGGCGGCATACCAGCCGCGGTCCATGAACAGGCCAAAAACCATGGGCGACAGCGCAAAACCGACGTCCAGCCCGGAATACACCATGCCATAAACCCGGCCGGTCGCCTCGCGCGGTGTGGCCCGTTTGATCATCATGTCGCGCGATGGGCCGCCAATGCCAACGGCAAAACCGGTGGCCGCCAGCACCACCATGGTGCCGGTGCCGCCCAGCAGCCCAGTGCTGCACAGCGCCAGGCACAGCGCGGCCACCGTCATCGCCGCCGCCACCACCCGGTCACTGCTGGCTGCACGGCCCGCGATGAAGCCGCCAACCAGCATGCCGGCCGCGCCGCACAGCATGTACGCCGTGAGCGTGAGCGTGGCCGCCTCGATGCTGACGCCATGCACCGCCTTCAGGATCGAGGCTGAGAAGCTTTGCACCACCGCCAGCGTCATGGTCGACAGCAGAAAGAAGCCGAAGCACCACCACACCACCGGCAGCTTCATGAAGGCCAGCTTGTGCTCCTCGATCGTACCGGCCGGGCGCACCACGGCCCGCGTGCTGAGCTTGTCCCGCTGCAGCCAGAGTAGCGCCAGGATCGCCAGGTACAACAGGGCCGCAGCCAGGTAGGCGGTGCGCCAGTTGGTCAGGCTGGTCAGGCCCACCAAAAACAGCGGTGCCGCCGCCCAGCCCAGGTTACCGGTCAGGCCATGCGCACTGAAAGCGTGGCCCAGCCGCGGCGCCGACACGCGCTGGTTCAGGATGGTGAAATCCACCGGGTGAAAGGTGGCATTGCCCAGCCCCGCCAGCGCCGCCACCAACAGCAAGGCCGGGTAGCCCTGGGCCAGCGACGCCGCCACGCAGGCCAGTGCCAGAATGAGCTGGGCCGCCAACAACAGCGGCCTCGCGCCCAACCGGTCCACCGCAAAGCCGGCGGCCGCCTGGCCGATGCCCGAGACCACGAAAAACACTGTCATCAGCAAGCCGACCTGCGAGTAGCTGAGCCCAAATTCGGCCATGAACACCGGGAACATCAGCGGCAGCAGAAGGTGCGAAAAATGGGAACTGGCATGGGCCAGCCCGACCAAGCCGATCACAGCGGCATCCTGCCGAAACGGCACCGGCTGCGACGGTGGCAGTGACGGACTGGCGCTCATGGCGTTTTGAGCCCGAGCGGGTCGGTCGACGAACCCTGCGTCAGCAACGGCCCCATCTTGAAGATGCCGCTCATGCGCATCGTCGGCTCACCATCAGCCGTGACCAGGCCCTGGCCGAACAGCATGTTGCGGGTGGTGCGCAAGATATCGGCCTGCCCCTGCACCCAGGCGCCCAGCGGCGCCGGGGCCATGTAGTCGATCTGCAGGCTGATGGTGGGCAAAAAGCGCCGCTCCATGGTTGACTGGTACATGTTGGCGCAGGGCACCAGCATGTCAGCAAAGGTGGCCAGCATGCCGCCATGGCAAATCTTGAGCGGGTTGGTATGCCGCTCTTCCACCCGAAAGCCGAGCAACACGCGCTCGCCAGTCCAGCGCGCATACAGCGGGCCGTTGTGCGCCATGAACCCGCCGCCCAGCGAGATCCGCCGAAAACCAGCCGGAATATCGACCGGCACAGGGACCCCGATATCGTCAAACGGGGGAAAGGGGTCAGGTTGACTCATGGGCGGTTTGCATCAGGCTGGGGACCTTGCACTATAAAGACATTGCCGGCCACCGTGCCTGGGCCAGGCACCTTGGTTGTCCGGGTCGCGACATGGCGTATTTTCATTTCTGCCGGTCGAGGTAGCAACTGGCTAGGCGGCTGCGCTCGGTATTTTTCCGCTCCGGTCAAGACGGCGCCGGGCCAAGCGACTACGCTCGTGTCCCCCGGACACAGGTGCCCTTCGGGCCCCCATGTCCTCCTCCTTGACCTCGCTCCGCCGCTCGGCCCGTCACCACCTTGACGACCCTCGCGTGCAAACAGCTGGACACCGGGCGCCAGGTATTCGGGTGCTTAGCCTTGCCCAACCAAGGAGGGGGTGGCGTGCCTGCTGCAGCGAGGTCAAGGAGGAGGATGTAGCAGCCGCTCAGGCTGCTACATCCGGGGGACACGAGCGGAAGCAGGCACGCCAGCCCCTCCAATGCCAATGCCAATAACGAAGGAGTAACTCAGGCCCACAACTCCCCCATCGTCCTGGCAAAGTCCTGCGCCAACTGCTCGCGCAGCCCGGGCTTGGCGCCGGGCCGGCACAGCTGGCTGCCATCGATGCGCAGTTGCCCGCCCTGATACACCTGGATCGGTGGGACCTGCGGGCTGGAAAACACCAGGGCGTCTAGCGTCTGGGCGCCGGGCACCCCCAGCAGCGCCGGAGACTGGGCGTCCAGCACCAGAAAATCAGCGCGTTTGCCCAGTGCAATCGGGCCCAGCGCTAGCCCGCTGGCGGCTTGGCCGCCGGCCAACGCGCCCTCCATCAGCGCCGCCGCCGAACTGCCGCCGGGCCGGGCCGCCACATTGCGCCGGCGCAGCGCCAGCCGCTGGGAATACTCCAGCAGGCACAGCTCCTGTGGCCAGCTGCGCGCGACGTGGCTGTCCGAGCCGATCGACCAGTTGCCACCGGCGGCGGCATAAGCCGGGTAATCGAACACGCCATCACCCAGATTGGCCTCGGTACTGGGGCAGATCACGATGGCCGCACCGCGTTGGGCCACCGCTTGCAACTCCGACGGGCTGGCGTGGGTGGCGTGCACCAGGTTCCACTGGGCGTTGACCGGCAGGTTATTGAGCAGCCATTCGATCGGGCGCTGCCCGGTGTGGGCCAGGCAGTCCTGCACCTCCTGGGTTTGCTCGGCGATGTGGATGTGCACCGGCAGCTGGCGCACGCCGGCCCAGGCTGCCAGCTCCTGCATGGCCGGCAGGCCGGCCGCACGCAGGGAGTGGATCGCCAGCCCCAGGTTGACGCCAGGAAGATCTCTGAAGGCGGCCTGCACCCCTTCGACCAGGCGCACCAGGCTATCGGGCGTGGCGGCAAAGCGGAGCTGGTCGTCGCGCAGGCCGGTCGCGCCAAAGCCGGCACGCATATAGAGCGTAGGCAGCAGCGTCAGCCCCATGCCGACCCGGTCGGCCGCGCGCACCAGCGCCATGGACATCGCCAGCGGGTCGCCGCCGGCCGCGTCCGTCGGCTGGTGCAGGTAATGGAACTCACAGACCTGGGTATAGCCACCGGCCAGCAGCTCGGCATACAGCCAGGCCGCGATGTGCTCCAGCTGGTCAGGTGTGATCCGCCGCGCCACCGAGTACATGCGGTCGCGCCAGCTCCAGAAGTCATCGCTGCTGCCGGCCGCGCCAGCGCGCTCGGTCAGGCCGGCGATGGCGCGCTGGAAGGCGTGGCTGTGGGCGTCGACCAGCGCCGGCAACACCGGCCCGGCCAGACGCAGCGCGCCCTGGGCCTGGGCTGCCGAGGCACCGGGCTGCAGACCGGACCAGCAGCCATCCGGGCCAACCGACAGCAGCACATCCTGGGCCCAGGCACCGTCCAGCCAGGCCTGCGGGGCAAAAAAACGCTCAGTCATACAGCATGGCGCAGCTGGGCAGCGCCGTCTCGATCAAGCTGCGCAGCAGCGGCCGGATCGCGGCGGCCCGGGCGGCATCGAAGGCGTAGGGGCTGTGCTCCTGCATGTACAGGCTCTGGCACATCTCCAGCTGCACCGCGTGCACGCCTTGCGCCGGTGCGCCGTAGCGGCGCGTGATGTAACCGCCCTTAAAGCGGCCATTGAGCACATGGCTGACCGCTTGCTGACCGGCGCAGACCTGCATCAGGGCGGTGGCAATGCGACCGTCGGCGCTGCTGCCGCCGGCTGTTCCCAGGTTGAGGTCGGGCAGGCGCCCCTCAAACAGCCAGGGAATCTGCGAGCGGATGCTGTGCGCGTCCCACAGCAGCACATGGCCATGCAAGGCCTGCAGGCGCTGCAACTCGGTGGCCAGGGCCTGGTGGTAGGGCTGCCAGTAGACCTCGCGTCGGCGCAGGCGCTCAGCCGCGTCGGGCTCGGCACCGGGCTGGTACAGCGGGTCGCCATTGAAAAACCGGGTCGGGCACAACTCGGTGTTGGACGCGCCCGGGTACATGGGCGCGTCATCAGGAGGGCGGTTCAGATCGATCACGTAGCGTGAGACTTGCGGCATCAGCAAGCTGGCGCCGAGGTCGGCCACAAAGTCGTAGAGCCGGTCCAGGTGCCAGTCGGTGTCTTCAGTGGCCAAGGCACGGGGCACATAAGTGCCATGAAGCTCTGCCGGGATGGCGGTGCCAAGGTGCGGCATGCTGATCAACAGGGGCGCAGGGCCCTGGTGCAGGGTAAAGCTCACAGGGGCGTCCCTCCAAAAATCGTTTGGCGGCGCGGGTTGGCGCCGATGGCGTAGCTGAGCTCGGCCGGGTGGCGCACGTCCCACAGCACCAGGTCGGCACGCTTGCCCGGCGCAATCACACCGCGGTCACTCAGGCCCAAGGCACGTGCGGCGTGGCGGGTGACGCCGGCCAGGG
>CAJAXU010000270.1 GCA_903948045.1 uncultured beta proteobacterium
CTTGCAATGTTGAAGGGCACGCCCAAGAAAATGTCGGCGCTGCGCTGGTACAACTGGCAGCTCAGCCGGGCTGGCGCACCCGCCACCGGCGAGGGCGCCACGTAAAACTGGAAGAAAGCGTGGCAGGGCATCAGCGCCATCTTGTTCAGGTCAGCCACGTTCCAGGCGCTGACGATGATGCGGCGCGAGTCCGGGTTGGTGCGCAGCGTCTTGATCACCTCGGCGATTTGGTCAATATGACCCCCGTCGGGCGTGGGCCAGCTGCGCCACTGCACGCCGTAGACCGGGCCCAGGTCGCCGTCCGGGCGCGCCCACTCGTCCCAGATCGAAACACCGCGGTCCTTGAGCCATTGGTTGTTGCTGGAGCCGGTGAGAAACCAGAGCAGCTCCAGAATGATCGATTTCAAGTGCACTTTTTTGGTGGTGACCAGGGGGAAGCCTTCCCGCAGGTCAAATCGCATCTGGTAGCCAAACACGCTGCGCGTGCCGGTGCCGGTGCGGTCAGCCTTGGCCACGCCGCTGCTGGCCACATGGCGCATGAAATCTTCGTATTGGGCGCGGACGATCGGGCTGGTCATGGGGTTTAATTGTATTTACAGGCGGATGACTCGGCCGGGGTTCAACAAGCCCGCCGGGTCCAGCGCCAGCTTGATGGCGCGCATCATGCTCAGCGCCACCGGCGACTTGTGCTGCTCCAGATGCGCCAGCTTCAGGCTGCCTACGCCGTGCTCGGCCGAGATGGAGCCGCCAAAGGCTTGCACCGAGTCAAACACCAGGTGGTTGACCTGTTCTTCATGCTGCTGCAAAAACAGCGCCGCATCCATGGTCTCAGGGGCCTGCACGTTGTAATGCAGGTTGCCGTCGCCCAGGTGGCCAAAATTGACTAGGCGCACACCAGGAATGGCCTGCGCCAGCAGGGCATCGGTGGCCGCCACAAAGTCCGGAATGCGCGACACCGGCACCGAAATGTCATGTTTGATGTTGAGCCCCTCTGCTACCTGTGCCAAGGGGATGCTCTCGCGCACCTGCCACAGCTGCTGTGCCTGGGTCAGGTTTTCCGCCACCACGGCATCGCTCACGCAGCCGTCTTCCAGTGCGGCTTCCAGCAGCCGGTCAAACTGCTCGCGCGCATGCGCTTGGGATTCGTGGTCCGAGTTTTCCAGCAGCACACACCAGGGGCTCTGGCGCCACAAGGGCACGCGCAGTTGGGGCAGGTGCCGGTCGACCAGGCTCAGGGCAAATTGCCCCATCAGCTCAAAGCCGGTCAGGCCGGCGCCCAGGTGACGGTGCGCCAGCCGCAGCAGGGTCAGCGCCTGTGGCAGGGACGGCACTGCGGCCCAGGCCGTCAGCCGGGCCGCGGGCAGCGGGTAGAGCTTGAGCGTGGCCGCCGTGATGATGCCCAGCGTGCCCTCTGAGCCGATCAGCAGGTTGCGCAGGTCGTAGCCGGTGTTGTCCTTGCGCAGGCCCGATAGGCCGTGCCAGACCTCGCCTTGGGCTGTCACAACTTCCAGGCCCAGGCACAGGTCGCGCGCATTGCCGTAGCGCAGCACCTGGGTGCCGCCGGCGTTGGTGCCCAGGTTGCCGCCGATGGTGCAACTGCCCTCGGCGGCCAGGCTGAGCGGGAACAAATAACCGGCTGCCTCGGCCTGCTGTTGCAGGCTGGCCAAAATGCAGCCAGCCTCGGCCGTGAGCGTCAGGTTGTCGGGGTCGAGCTCGCGCACCTGGTTCATGCGTTGCAGGCTCAGCACCAGCTGGCGGCCCGAGTGGTCGGGCGTGCTGCCCATCACCAGCCCGGTGTTGCCGCCCTGCGGCACGATGCTGACCGGTTCCAGGGGTTGCCGTGCACGCTGGGCGATACAGGCCTGCACCACCGCCGCTACTTCGGCAGTGCTGCCTGGCCGCACCACGGCCAGAGCGCGCCCCCGGTCCCGCTTGCGCCAGTCTTGTTCCCAGGCGCTCAGGTCGCCTTCGGTCAGGACATGGGCGGCCCCCACCGTGGCGCGCAATTGATCCAACAGCGCTTGCATGGTTCAGGCCTTCAGTGCCGCAGCCTTTAGCCTAATCCGGACATGCAGGGCGCAGGCGATGAACAGGGTGATGCACAAGCCGGTTTCGATCAGACCCAGCACGTTGCCCGGTGGCTTGTCGCTCCAGGCCCGCACCACGCCTTCAGTGAAGTACAGCCAGACCAGCAAGCTGACCCAGCGGTAGGTGTACATGCGATTTTTCAGTAGACCGGCCAGCGGCACACACAGCGGCAGTACCTTGAGCACCAGCAGCGTGCCGCCCGGGCGAAGCGGTGCCAGCACCAGTTCCCACGCCAGGCCAAGAATGATCAGGCCGAGCAGGCTGCCCACCGCCAGAATTCGGGTCGCATCCACTGAGGGCGACGCTTTTTGGGATGCATTAGTCATTGGGGTGGCATCATACCGGCCATGACTGTGAATTCCGCCCCCAGCCCTGAATCCCCAAGCCGCCCGGAAGGTCGCCCGCCCTCGCTGCTGGCGCGTGCCGTGGCATTCCCCTGGAAAAGCGCGGCGCTGCTCTTGCGTGCGCGTTTTCGCGAAGACCACCTTGGCCTGACCGCCAGCAGCCTGACCTTCACCACCACCATCGCGCTGGTGCCGTTTATCACCGTGGCGCTGGCGGTGTTCACGGCATTCCCGATGTTTGCCAAGTTTCAGGATGTGTTGCAGAAGTGGCTGGTCGAAAGCCTGATCCCTGACAACATCGCGCGTCAGGTGCTGGGCTATTTGACCCAGTTTGCCGGCAAAGCCAGCAAGCTGGGGGCGGCTGGTTTGGTCATCCTGCTGAGCACCGCGCTGGCCCTGATCTTCACCATTGACCGCACCCTGAATGCCATTTGGCGTGTGCCCAAACCCCGACCGTTTGCGCAACGGGTGCTGGTCTACTGGGCTGCCATCACCCTGGGCCCCCTGTTGCTGGGCGGCAGTCTGACGCTCACTTCGTATGCCCTGACGGCGTCGCGCGGCGTTGTGGGGGTGTTGCCGGGTGGTGTGGGCTTTGCCCTGGACCTGCTGCAGTTTGCCCTGATGGCCTGGGGCACGGCCGCGCTGTATTACTACGTGCCCAACACCCGCGTCCGCTGGGACCACGCCTGGGCCGGTGGTGTCTTTGTCGCCGCCGGGTTTGAGCTAGCCAAAAAGCTGCTGGCCCTGTACCTGAGCAAGGTGCCCACTTACTCCATGGTGTACGGCGCATTTGCCACCCTGCCGATCTTGCTGATCTGGATTTATGTGGCCTGGGTGATTGTGTTGTTAGGCGCCGTGATCGCGGCCAGTTTGCCCAACCTGCAGCCGGCGATGCGTCAGCGGCCACGCGTGCCGGGTTTGAGCTTTCAGCTGGCGCTGGAGGCCCTGCAAGCGCTGGACCGGGCCCGCAGCGGCGCCGCGCGGGGCTTGACCGTGGCGCAACTGGCCCTGCAATTGCGCGTGGCAGTGCCGCGGCTCGAGCCGGTGCTGGCGACGCTGCGCGGTCTGGATTGGGTGGTTCCGCTGGAAGAAGCGCAGGACGGCGCCGAGCCGAGGTTGGTGCTGTTGGTCGACCCCGACACCACACTGCTGGCGCCCTTGCTGCAAGAGATGCTGCTCAGACGCGAGCCCAGTACCGAAAATTTATGGCAAATCGGCCGCTTACCCGCGCTGTTATTGAGGGATGTGCTCTAAATTTGATAGCAAATCAGAAATTGCTGCAGGGCCGCCAACATGGGCTCGGGCGTTTCGTTCATCTGGTGGTGGCCGCCTGGCAGCAGCACCACCCGGCCGTCACGGGCCTTTTTCACCAAGCCTTGCGCTGCCTTCGGTGGCGTCATCTGATCTGCACTGCCCAGCAGAAACAGCACCGGGCACAACACCTTCTCCATGGCTGCCTCGGCGCCGGTGTAGCGGTCGCAGGCCAGAAAACCGGTGTGGAACAGGTTGACTTGGCGATTGCTGGCCAGCACCCGACGCCCCAGCGCCATTGAGGCGCCATACACCCAGGTGCCTGGCCCCAGCGCTGAGGGGGGTGAGGCCAGGGTGGATCGCGAAAACACATTGACCATGCTCAGGGCCTTCATGGGCTCATTGAGCGAGGCTTCTAGTAAGGCAGGCGACACCTTCATGGGCGCGGCCACCCCGACCAGCACCAACTGGGGCACCCGCGCCGGTGCCCGGGCCGCGGCCTCCAAGGCCACCAGCGCGCCAAAGCTGTGCCCGACCAAGACCGCCCGGGCCAGGCCGGCGGCGTCCATCAGCGCCACAATGAAGTCGGCGGCAGCCTCCACTGTGCTGGCCGGCTCCCCCGCGCTGCGGCAGTGACCCGGCAGGTCGACCGCCATCACGTTCCAGCCATGGTGCGCCAGGTAGCGCGACTGCAGAATCCAGACGCTGTGGTCGTTCAGCACGCCGTGGATGAAGATGATGCTGGGCTTGGCGGCATCGAAGGGTTTGCCGCCGGTGTAGCAGTAAGTGGCGTGGCCGTTGACGGTGATGAGCATGAGGAAGGACTCGGCAATTGGGGTCAATGGTCGGGAATCAAACGTTTGCCCAGGCTGACCACGTCATCCTGGCCATAGCCCAGGGCCTCGTAGAAGCCAAGCACCTGGGTATTGCTGCGGCGGACCAGCAGGCTGATTTTGGGGCAACCGGCGGCCAGCAACAGGGCTTCGCCTTGGGCGATCAGGGCCTTCGCGTGGCCTTGGCCCTGGTGTTCGGGTGCCACCGCCAGGTAGTTCATCCAGCCGCGGTGGCCGTCGTAGCCGAACATCACACTGGCGATCACCGCGCCGCCCAACTTGCCCACCAGAAACCACTCGGCCTGGATGCTCTGCTTGCGTGCAATGTCCTTGAGCGGGTCGTTCCAGGGGCGGGTCAACGCGCAGGCCTGCCAGAGCGCCACCACGTCGGCCTGGTCGGCGTCGGCATAGGGGCGGATCTTCATGCCGCCTTCTCAGCGGCCTTCAGGGCGCGCTTGAGGTCGTCAATCAGGTCATCGGCGTCTTCCAGGCCGATGCTCAACCGGATCGTGCCCTGGGCAATGCCGGCGCCGGCCAGTGCCTCGTCGCTCAAGCGGAAATGGGTGGTGCTGGCGGGGTGAATCACCAGGCTGCGGCAGTCGCCGACGTTGGCCAGGTGGCTGAAAACCTTGAGGCTTTCGACAAAGGCTTGCCCCTGGGCCCGGCTGCCCTTGAGGTCAAAGCTGAACACCGAGCCGGCGCCGCGCGGCAGCAGCCGCTGCGCCAGGGCGTGGCTGGGGTGGCTCTCCAGCAACGGGTGCCCGACCCGCGCCACCAACGGTTGACGGCTGAGGAACGCCACCACCTGCTCGGTATTGCTCATATGGCGCGCCATGCGCAGCGACAGGGTCTCAATGCCCTGCAAGATCAGCCAGGCCGAGTGCGGACTCAGGCAGGCGCCGAAGTCGCGCAGGCCCTCGCGCCGCGCCCGCAACAAAAAGGCGCCCACGGTGGACTCCTCGGTGAACACCATGTTGTGAAAGCCTTCATAAGGGGCGCTGAGCTCGGGAAAGCGGTCCGTGGCACCCCAGTCGAACGAGCCGCCGTCGACCACGATACCGCCAATCACGGTGCCGTGGCCGCTCAGGAACTTGGTGGCCGAGTGGTAGACCAGGTCGGCACCATGGTCAAACGGTTTCATCAGCCAGGGTGAGGTCAGGGTGGAGTCCACCAAGAGGGGTACGCCCGCCTCGTGCGCGATGGCCGACACAGTGGGAATGTCCAGCACATCCAAGCCCGGGTTGCCCACGGTTTCGCCAAAAAAAAGCTTGGTGTTGGGCCGCACGGCAGCGCGCCAGCCGTCGATATCGCCGGGTTTGACAAAGGTGGTCTCGATGCCGAATCGGCGCATCGTGTAGTGCAGCAGGTTTTGCGAGCCGCCATAAAGTGCGGTGGACGCCACAATGTGAGAGCCCGCACCCATCAGCGTGGCCACGCACAGGTGCAGCGCGGCCTGACCACTGGCGGTGCTGATGGCGCCGATGCCGCCTTCAAGCGCTGCCACACGTTGCTCCAGCACCGCGTTGGTCGGGTTGCTGATGCGCGAGTAGACATGGCCCGCGCGCTCCAGGTTGAACAGCGAGGCTGCGTGTTCACTGGACTCGAACACAAAGGAAGTGGTCAGGTGGATCGGCACGGCGCGGGCGCCGGTGGCCGGGTCGGGCGCTGCGCCAGCGTGCAACGCCAGCGTGTCAAAACCGGGGTCGGAGTAACCAGACATCGAATATCGCTTCTACGGTTTGGGTGGACTGAGTGACTGGCCAGGAAATTTGCCAGCCGATGATGCCAATTGTGGGCTATATTTTGGAGACAGTGCGCCAGTCCGGGACGCTGTAACCCGTCTTCAAGGAGGAAACAACAATGAAAGTCAGTGATATTTTGCGGGTGAAGGGCAGCACCCTCTACACGGCGACGCCCGACGAGCCGCTGGCGCGCGCGCTCGACCTGATGGCAGAAAAAGACATCGGCTCCCTGGTGGTCATGGGCCACGGCGAGCTGGTGGGCATGTTGACGTTTCGCGAGGTGATCCAGACCGTGGTCAAGAATGGCGGCATGATCGGGTCCACCACAGTGCGCACGGCCATGGATGACGCACCGTTGACCTGCACCACCGCGACTGAGCTTGACGAGGTGCGCCGCATGATGCTGGAGCGCCATGCCCGCTACATGCCGGTGATGGACCAACGCATGCTGATGGGCGTGATCAGTTTTTACGACGTGGCCAAGGCGGTGGTAGACAGCCAGAACTTTGAAAACAAAATGCTCAAGGCCTACATTCGGGATTGGCCGGAAGACGGTTCCGCAGCGGCCATAGCCTGAGTTAGCCTCACTGGCATGTCTGAACGGCAGGCCGCTCGGGGATAATCGTCGCCCATGAGCGGCAATACCTTCGGACAACTCTTTGCGGTCACCAACTTTGGTGAGTCCCACGGCCCAGCCATCGGCTGCGTGATTGACGGTTGCCCGCCTGGGCTGCCCCTGAGCGAGGCGGATATCCAGCCCGACCTCGACCGGCGCCGGCCGGGCACCAGCCGCTTTGTCACCCAACGCAACGAGCCCGATGCGGTCGAGATCCTGTCTGGGGTCTATGAGGGCCACACCACAGGCACGCCGATCTGCCTGTTGATCAAGAACACTGACCAGCGCAGCAAGGATTACGGCAATATCCTGCAGACTTTTCGACCCGGCCACGCCGACTACAGCTACACCCAGAAGTACGGCATCCGTGACCCGCGCGGTGGTGGTCGCTCGTCGGCGCGCCTGACCGCGCCCATGGTGGCTGCCGGCGCTGTGGCCAAGAAATGGCTGTTGGCCCAGTACGGCACCGTCGTGCGTGGTTGCATGGCCCAGGTCGGCGAGTTGCCGGTCGGGTTCGAAAGCTGGGAGCACGTGGCCCACAACGCGTTTTTTGCACCGGTGGCTGATGTGTCGGCACTGGAAGCCTACATTGACGCGCTGCGCAAATCGGGCGACTCTTGCGGCGCCCGTATCCGTGTGATGGCCTCGGGCGTGCCCGTGGGCCTGGGCCAGCCGCTGTTTGACAAGATGGACGCCGACATTGCTTACGCCATGATGGGCATCAATGCCGTCAAGGGCGTCGAAATTGGCGCTGGTTTTGCCAGCGTGGCGCAGCGCGGCAGCCAGCATGGCGACGCACTCTCACCGCAAGGTTTTCTGTCGAACAATGCTGGCGGCGTGCTGGGCGGCATCAGCACCGGGCAAGACCTGGAAGTGTCGATTGCGATCAAGCCGACCAGCTCGATCCTGACGCCGCGCCCGTCCATCGACACCGCAGGCCTTGCCACCGAAGTGATCACCAAGGGCCGGCACGATCCCTGCGTGGGCATCCGCGCCACGCCGATCGCCGAGGCCATGTTGGCGCTGGTGATCATTGAGCATGCCTTGCAGCACCGCGCTCAGTGCGGCGACGTTCGCTCTGGCTTGGCGCCAATTGCCGGTGCCGCGCCACTATCGGGCGTCGGTGCCTGACCGGGCGGCAGCGGCGCAGCGCCGCCAGCTGATGCCGTTTGCTGCGCTGTCGGCCACTTACTTCGCGCATATCGGGTTTTTCAACCCTTACCTGGCCTTGTGGCTCAAGCACCTCGGTTTTGGCATCGTGGCCATCAGCCTGCTCGGTTCCTTGCAGGCCGCCACGCGGCTGTTTGCGCCCTTTGCCTGGGGCGCCCTGAGCGACCGTACCGGCGAACGGGTCAAGCTGTTGCGCTGGGGCGCCAGCACGGCCTTGCTGGGCTCAATGGGCCTGTGGTTCGATTTTGGCGTGCTGTGGCTCTGTCTGGTCTTGGTGGTCATGTTCACGCACACCAGTTCCATGATGTCGATGAGCGAGGCGGCCATGGCCCACTTGGTCAGCAGCGGCGGCAGCTTTGACGCCCGCCGCTACGGACGGGTCCGTTTGTGGGGCTCACTCGGATTTTTGGTGACGGTGTTTGCGGCCGGCGCCTGGTTTGAGCGCTTTGGCATGGACCATTTTCCGGCCTGGACCATGCTCACACTGCTGGGGGTGGTGGCCAGTGCCTGGTGCTTGCCCAACATCAAAGAAGACACCCAGATCAAGGCGGGGGTACAGGCGCTGCCACTGGCTGCTGTGCTGCGCCAGGCACCGGTACGCTGGTTGTTTGCATCGGCCTTTCTGCATGTGCTGGCCCAGATGGGCATTTATGTGTTCTTTTCGCTGTACCTCGACTCGCTGGGCTACAGCAAGACCATGATCGGGGTGCTGTGGGCCGTGTCGGTGGTGGCCGAGGTGGGCTGGTTTTTCAGTCAAAGCCGCTGGTTGCCGGTCTGCAGCCTGACCGCCTGGCTGGTGGTCTGCGCCGTCGTCAGCGTGCTTCGTATGGGCCTGACTGCCGGTGGTGCTGAGTTGCTGCCGGTGCTCATGCTGGCGCAATTGCTGCAAGCCATTACCTTTGCGGCCCACCATTCGGTGTGCATTGCCCTCATGTCGCACCACTTTCCGGGGCACCTGCGGGGTCGTGGTCAGGCGCTGTACACAGTAGCGGCCTACGGCCTGCCAGGCGTGCTGGCGGGGGTGGCTGGTGGCGCGCTGGCTAACCTCTTAGGGCTGCGGTCCATATTTGTCGCCGCCACGGCAATCAGCCTGACCGCCACAGCGTGCGCCTTCAGGGTTTGGCGTTTGCAACATCCAGCCATTTCTGCAAGGGGTTGAAGCCGGTCACCAGCGCACTGGCGAGCAGTACCAGTGCCCCACCGGTGTAGATGCCGGCGCCGAGCGGCTCGCCCAAAAACAGATGACCCCAGGCGACACCAAAGACCGGGATCAAGAACAAGGGGCTGGTGGCTGCTGCCGTGGACACGTGCACCATGATGCGCAGGTGCAACCAATAGGCCAGGCCGGAGGTCGCGATGCCCATGACGGCAACGGCTGCCAGCGCCGCCGGCGTGAATTGCGCTTGCGGCCAGCTCCAGGCGGCGATCGGCAGCATGATGGTCAAGGCCAGAAAGTGGATGCCAGCGGCAATTTGCAAGGGCTGCATGCGCGTCAGGGCCCGCTTCATCAGCGGTGTGGAGCAGCCGTAGCAGGCAGAGGCCGCGATGCAGGCCGCTGCCGCCAGGATCACATCGGCCGAGGGCTTAATCGGCCCCAGCCCCACGATCAGTGACACACCCACAAAGCCACAGGCACAACCCGCCAATTTTCGGACGGTCAAACGCTCTTCCTTGAGCAGGGCAGATGCCAAAATGCCGAACATCACGGCGGTGGAGTTCAATAACGCGCTGTAACCCGCCGGCAAGTGCAGCGCTGCCCAGGCAAACAGTATGAAAGGCGCCGCCACCGAAAAAACGCCCAGCAGTGCCAATTCGCGCCAATGTGCCGTAGGCCAACTGTGCCGCATCAGTCGCATCAGGAGGGCCAAGGTGACGCTGGCCATGCCGATGCGCAGCGCCGAAAGCACATTAGGGCCCAGCAAGGGGCTGGCGATACGGATCAGTAGGAAGGAGGCGCCCCAAAGACCGGACAGGGCCACCAGCTGGAGGTAGTATTTTGTTTTCAATCAAGGTGCGAGGTGGGCAACGGGCCTCCAGCACCTTGATTCTACGCAAACCCCTCAGCACGCCAGCGTTCCAAACCCCATCGCGGTAAGCACTGCCGCAGATAATTCCGGCCATGATGTTTCAGATACCCCATGGCAACCGACGCTGACCCACTAGCTCTGGAAATTCTGGAGACAGAAGTCGAGGTCACGGCCATCCGCGCGCAGGGTGCGGGCGGGCAAAACGTCAACAAGGTGTCGAGTGCCATTCACTTGCGCTTTGATATTGCCGCCTCGTCGCTGCCCGACGACGTGAAAGAGCGGCTGATGGCCTTGCACGACAGCCGCATCACCAAGGCCGGGGTGCTGGTGATCAAGGCCCAGCAGCACCGCACCCAAGAGATGAACCGGCTGGACGCTTTTGTACGGCTGCACGACCTGGTCAACAGTGTGGCGCAGGCGCCCAAGAAGCGGCGCGCCACCCGACCCAGCTACGGCGCGCGCCAGCGGCGTCGTGAAGACAAGAGTCAGCGTTCCCAGACCAAGGCCTTGCGGGGCGCCGTTAATGACTGAGCCTGCCTTGCGCCGGCGCAAGGTCGGTCGTGGTCGCCCTGTCAGCATGACGGCTTTGATTGGGGGAGTGAGCGCCATGACAGCCCTTCGCGTTTTATTGATTCAAGGCCATCCGGACGCCGTGGTGCAGCACCTCGGCCATGCCTTAGAAGAAGCCTATGCCCAGGGCGCAGAAGCCGCTGGGCATACCGTGCGCAGAATCGCAGTCGCCCAGCTGGACTTTCCCCTGTTGCGCAGCCAGCAGGCGTGGGAGGCCGGTAGCTTGCCGCCGGCACTGGCGCCGGCGCAGGCGGACATCGCTTGGGCGCAACACCTGGTGCTGTTTTTTCCTTTGTGGCTGGGCGATATGCCTGCGTTGCTGAAGGGCTTTCTGGAGCAGGTCGCCCGCCCCGGGTTCGCTTTCATGCCTCAGGGCGACAACCCCTTCGCAGGCAAGGGCCTGAGCGGTCGCTCCGCGCGGGTGGTGGTGACCATGGGCATGCCAGCGCTGGTGTACCGTTGGTATTTTCGAGCGCACAGCATCAAGTCACTGGAGCGCAATTTGCTGGGCTTTGTAGGCCTGGCACCAGTCACTGAGACCCTGATCGGTGGCGTCGACAAGCTGGGTGAGGCCGGGGTCCAGAAGTGGCAGACCAAGCTGCGCCAGCTGGGCGCCGACGCGCAATAGGCCGCGGCCAATTCCCTTGACTGGGCCCCCGAGCGTCCCCTGAGGCCCAGCAAGGGACAATCGGCGGGTCAGGGGCCACGGTGGCCGGGTCTTTGGTGGGCCTGGCGCGTCGGACCTTGCCGGCAACAGGAGAGAAATTTGGCCATTCAGTGGTTTCCCGGTCACATGCATCTGACCAAAAAAGCCATCGAGGAGCGCGTCAAAGCCATCGATGTGGTGATCGAACTGCTGGATGCACGCCTGCCCGGCTCCAGCGCCAACCCAATGCTGGCCGAGCTGACCGGGCACAAGCCCGCGCTCAAAGTTCTGAACAAGCAGGACCTGGCCGACCCGGTCCAAACCGCCGGCTGGCTGACGCACTACAGCGCCATGCCTGGCACTCGAGCCTTGGCGCTGGATGCCAGCATGGCAACGCCGGCACGCGCGCTGGTGCAGGCCTGTCATGAACTCGCGCCCAGCCGGGGCGGCATGGCCAAGCCGATGCGGGTGCTGATCTGCGGTATTCCCAATGTCGGCAAGTCGACCCTGATCAATACCTTGACGGCGCGGCGTGCCGCCAAGACCGGCGATGAGGCCGGCATCACCAAGCTGGAGCAACGCATCACGCTGGCAGACGACTTTTACCTGTACGACACCCCGGGCGTGTTGTGGCCGCGCATCATCGTGGCCAAGAGCGGCTACAACCTGGCAGCCAGCGGCGCCATCGGTCGTAACGCATTCAACGAGGAAGAAGTGGCGCTGGAACTGCTGGAGTACCTGAAAACCCATTACCCGCAGGCACTGGCGGCGCGGTACAAGTTGTCCCAGGTAGACGCGCTCAGTGACGAAGACCTGCTGACTGCCATTGGGCGCCAGCGCGGGGCCCTGCAGTCGGGTCAGCGCGTCAACCTGCAAAAGGCGGCCGAAATCGTGATCTATGATTTCCGCGCGGCAGCGCTGGGGCGTATTACGCTGGAGACACCGCTGGAGTTTGCCCAGTGGTTGCAGGCGGGACAACAGCTTGACGCGCAGCGGCAGGTCAAGAAAGATGCCATCGAGCTGGACCGCAAGATCCGCTTCAAACAAATCCCGCGGCCGTCATGAGCCGCGTTGCAGCGTGAGGTCACTGCAGGGGTAGGCCACGCAGGGCAGCACACAGCCTTCGGCTTTTTCTTCGGCGCTCAGCCCGGGCCACGCAATGTCGTAGCGCACGGTCCCGGACAACAGCAGTCCCAGGCAAGTGCGACAGGTGCCATTGCGGCAGGAACTGGGCCAGTCGATGCCGCCCTGCTCCAACGAGGCCAGCAGAGGCTGCTCGGGCCAGGCGTCGCAGGGCTGGCCCTCGGGCAGCGCGGTGGCAGTGAAAAACGGGGATGGCGCGGGCAGGCTCATGGCTTGATTTTAGGCAGGGCGTATGATTTTGCCCATGACCACTATTCTTCCCTTGGGCCTGCTAATTCGGCCTGACCGTAACGACCCGCAGCCGCTGGTGATCTACCATGGCCGCAACTGCCCGGACGGCTTTGCCGCCGCACTTGCGGCCTGGCGTTTTTACCAGGGGCGGGCGGAATTTCTGGCCCTGGACCATGGCCAGATCACGTCGGTCGATGCGCTGCCGGCACTGGCCGGCCGTGCTGTGTACATCCTGGACTTTTCATTCGGGCCCGAGCTGCTGCAGGCGGTGGAGGCCCGTGCGGCGCAACTGGTGCTGCTGGACCATCATAAGAGTGCTGCCGACGCGCTGCACGGTTTCAAGTGCCGGTGTGGCGTGGTGCATTTCGACATGAAGAAATCCGGCGCCCGGCTGGCCTGGGACTTCTTTTTGCCCGAGGTCGCTCTGCCGGATTTGGTGCGGCATGTGGAAGACCGGGACATCTGGACTTGGCAATACCCCGACAGTGCCGCTTTTTTGGCAGCGCTGGACATGGAGGCCTTTGATTTCGCCCGCTGGAGCGCGATTGCGGATTTTGGCCCTGCCGAATTGGCGTCCTATGTGGCGCGCGGACGCGCCATGGACGAGAAATTCAGCAAGCTGGCGGTCGACCTGGCTGAGGCGGCACAGCCCGTCAATGTGAATGGTGTGGCCGGTCTGATGGTCAATGTGCCCGGTGTGTTCCACAGCCAGATTGGTGAATTGCTGTCGCGCCAGAGCGGCACCTTTGCGCTGATGTGGGCGGTGGACAAGACCGGTGCTGTCAAGATCGGCTTGCGCTCGCAGCGCGGTTTTGACTGTATTCCATTGGCCGCCAGTTTTGGCGGTGGTGGCCATGCCCAGGCCTGTGGCATGCGCCTGCCACTGGCGCGCTTGCCGGAGTTGCTGAGTGGCAACTTGAGTGGTACCGGGCAATAGCGCCCGCTGGCGCTCGCTGGGCGTACCGGCCATAGCCCATGGTGACCTGACCGGTAGGAACGTCCCCAGCGACGCCATGCCAAAATCACGCTAACAGGAGACTAACCTATGTCATCAAAACATCCCATCCCCAGCCTGGGGTTCCGTTCGGCGCGGTATTTGGTTGGCGTCTTGCTGGCCCTGATGGTCGGTGGCGCCCATGCACAAGACTGGCCTAACCGTGCTATCCGATTAGTAGTGCCGTACCCTGCAGGTGGCGCGGTGGACATCGTGGCCCGTGCTTTGGCCGAGAAACTGTCGACTGCCTTGGCGCAAACCGTTATCGTGGACAACAAGGCCGGTGCCGGCGGCCTGATCGGCGCCGATGGGGTGGCCAAGTCGGCACCTGACGGCTACACCCTGGTGATGGGTACCGTCAGCAGCCACGCCATTGCCCCTGCCGTCTACCGCAAGATGCCTTACGATGCTGAAGCTGACTTTACGGCGGTCTCGCTGGTGGCCTTGACCCCCTACATCATCACCGTCAACGCGGCGGTGCCGGTCAAGACCCTGCGCGAATTGGTGAGCTATGCCAAGGCTAACCCAGACAAACTGAATTTTGGTTCATCGGGCACAGGTACCACGCCGCACTTGGCGGGAGAACTGTTCAATACACTGGCTGGCACCAAGATCAACCACGTGCCTTACAAAGGTAGCGCACCCATGGTGGTGGACCTGTTGGGTGGCCAAGTTCAGGTGGCGTTTGACAACACGGTGATTCCCAACATCAAGGCGGGCAAGCTGCGCGGCCTGGCGGTTACCGGCCCAGCTCGCCTGGCGGCGGTGGCCGATATTCCGACGGCCGCAGAGGCTGGCCTGCCGGGCTACGAGGCGGTTGGTTGGATGGGCCTTTACGGCCCCAAGGGTCTGCCGCCTGCTGTGCGTAACCGGCTAGCGGCAGAAACTGCCAAGGCGGCCGCCACGCCCGACTTCATCGCCAAGATGGAGGGCCTGGGCTTCCAGGCGCGCACCGGCTCACCGGCCGAGTTTGACGCCTACCTCAAAAGCGAAACCAGCAAATGGGCCAAGGTGGTCAAGGACGCCGGCGTGCCTCAGGAGTGAGAGAGCTGATTCGCCAGGTCCAGAAAGTCCCGCGTATGCAGGGTGTTTGCAGGGTCAGGTGATACGTCCTTGACCTGCGCCTGCCCGAACTCTGCGGGGCGCTCAATGTAGGCCGTTTGCAGGCCGCAGGCGCGTGCGGCGGCCAGGTCATCCTGGTGTGCAGCCACCAGCATCACCTCGCTCGGGGCCAGATCAAACACCCGGGCCACGCCCAGGTAGGTGGCCGGATCTGGCTTGTAGGCGCGAAACACCTCGGCCGACAAGATGCAGTCCCAGGGCAGGCCCGCCCGCTTGGCCATGTTGGTCAGCAGACCGATGTTGCCGTTGGACAGGGTGCACAGCGTGTAGCGGGTTTTGAGCCGCTGCAGGCCCGGCACCACATCGGGCCAGGGGTCCAGCCGGTGCCAGATCCGGTTCAGATGCTGGCGCTCGGCCTCACTCAGGCGGTCCAAGCCAAAGCGCGGCAACAGCTGGTCCAGTATCAGCCGGTGCAGGTCGTCGATCAACGTCCATCCCAGCTCACCCGACATCACCCGGCGCATGGCTGGCTGGTAGCCGGCGCGCCAAGCCAGCGCGAAGGCATTGCCTTCGACCCCAGGGTACAGCGCCTGCACCTCGCGCGCCACGCTGCCGTGCCAGTCGACCACAGTGCCAAAGACATCAAAGGCCAGCACCCGAGGTGCGTTCGTGGCTTCGTTCGTCATGGAGGGCTTTCAATGGTTGAGCTGGCCAGCAACCAGCGGCGGACACAGGCATGGAATTCGGCGGGCTGGTCCAGCATCAGCCAATGGCCGGCCTTGAACCCTCGGACTGCGCTGTCGGGCCGCGATGCCACCTGGGCCAGCCAGGTGGGCGAGTGGAACATGAAGGGTTTGCATTGGCCGTACAGGTAGAGCAGAGGGCAGCCCGGTTGAATGGCGGCTGCCTGCTGCAGGCCGCCAGCCAGGCCGAACCAGCGCATGGCGTAAGGGTAGTTCATTTGCCAGCCGATCTGCGCCGCCGGTGCGGGGCAGCGCAGTGCGCGCGCCATCCAGCGCGTCATGCCACTACCCAGGCGCTGGCTAAGGTGGCGGCCCAGCATCCAGGCCAACGCCAGCCAGACCTGATAAGCCCAGACTTGCGATTTGGCCGTGGGGCTCAGCGCCCGCTGCAGGGCCTTCGAGTTGTAGTCGCCAATGTCCACTGCGACGATGCGCGCCACCCGATCCGGGTAGCGTGCCGCAAATTCATAGCCAAAGGCGCAGCCCCAGTCGTGCAGCAGCAGGGTTACGGCCTGCCCCGGGCTGACCCGATCCAGCACCTGGCACAGCAGCGCGCTCATGTGCGCCAAGGACGTGGGCCGCGCTGCTTGCGTCAGGTCAAAGCCCGGCAGCGTCAGCCGCACGCAGCGGAACTGGTCCTCCAGGGCGGCCACCGTGCCGTCCCACAGGTGCAGCGTGTCGGGCCAGCCGTGCAACATCAGCACGGTGTGCCTGCCGCTGCCTTCCACCCGTACGGACACGCCGTCGATGTCATATGTTTGCGCGGGCGTCACGATGGTCATGGCCCCATGACCGCCTGGCGCAGCGCGGCACTGGTCCAGCACTGTCCGGTGTGGTGAGCCATGACCAGTTGCGCGATGGCGGCGTTGCATGGCGCCGGTAGCCCATGTGCCGCCGCCAGCCGCACCACGGCACCGCACAGGTCGTCAATCTCGGTGCCACGGCCCTGTTGCAGGTCGTCCCACATCGATGAACGGGCGCTGGCGTCGATTCGCAGCAGGCGTGCGGCAAGGCGCGTGAAGAGCCAGTTGGGCAAACGCAGCAGGTGCGGCAGGACCCGGGGCGGCGCGCTGGCCACCTGGGCTGGAACGATGCCGGCCGCGTCCAGCGCTGCCAGAGCCTCGGCTTGCAAAGTGGCCAGTACGCGGCGGTAATCGCGCTGCAGCAGCTGCTCGCGCAGCGGCAGGCCGCTCAGGGCATTGATCGGGTTGTTCAGGTTCAGCAACAGTTTGCCCCACTGGACGGCAAGCATGTCATCGCTGAGTGCGGTTGGCAGGCCAGCCGCTGCCAGCAGGGGCAGCATGGCCTCGGTCACCGGGTGACGCGCCAGGCGCAGCGTGCCGGTGCTGCCCCGGTGCACCTGGCTTGGCCCAGGCATCACCACGTTGTAGGGCACCATGCCCGCCAGCGCCACCAGTTCCGGTGCCGAAGCGCTGATGCGGGCCACATTCTCCACCCCGTTTTGCATCGACAGCACCACCGTGCCTACCGGGCAGCAGGCCGCCAGTTCACGCGCAGCCGATGCGGTGGCGCCGCCCTTGACGCACAGCAGCACCACCGTCGGGCCCGTAATTGGCGTCGCAGCCGCTGCGGGTTCAGACGCCCAGGCCGCGGCCAAGCTGTTGGCCAAGAGCAGTTGCGGCGGCGCCAGGTGTGTCTTGAAGCCGTCCAGGTCGGAGATGGTCAGGCCATCCCGTGCCATCGCCTCAGTCAGGCGCGGGCGCCCGACCAGGGTCACCGTCTGCCCGGCCGCTGCCAGCCGGCCGCCGACATAGCATCCAATCACGCCGGCGCCGAGCACAATGAAACGCATGGGCTTGCTGCTGCTCTTAGGTCAGCCGAAAGAGCGGCTCTGCGCCAGCTCGCCGAGCCTGGCCGTGATGGCAAAAAACTCGGCCACGGTGTCGTCGATGATCTGCTGCGCGCTCTTGACCTCGTCGATCAGGCCGGCGGTTTGGCCCGCCAGCGCAGGTGCTGCCTCCATGTCGCCACCAAAGTAGAGCTGCAGGATGCCCGACAAGGCATCCGGTGCCATCAGGCCGGCCTCGTAAATGGCCTGCGTGCGTGCCGATTTGAGCGAGCGGATGCAGGGGGTGGATTTTTTGTTCAGTACCAAGGTGCCTGTTTCACGGGCCTGGACGATGGCATTTTTGTAGTTGGCGTGCACCGGGCTTTCTGTGCAGCTGACAAAGCGGGTACCCATCTGGATCGCCTCGGCGCCCAGCGCAAATGCTGCGGCCATGCCGCGGCCGTCGCAAATGCCGCCAGCGGCCACCAGAGGCACATCGGTGCGGGCACGGATGGCCTGCAACAGCACCAGGGTCGACACCTCCTCGGGGTTCTTGAAGCCGCCGCCCTCAGAGCCCTCCACCACCAGGCCGTCGATGCCAGCGTCCACGCATTTCATAGCGGCGTCCACGGTGGGCACGGCGTGGTAGACGACGATGCCGGCGTCCTTGAGTGGGGCGATGAACTTGGCCGGGCTGCCGGCCGAGGTGGTGACAAACTTGACGCCCGAGGCGCAGACGAAGCGCAGCATGGCGTCGTCCTTCAGAAAACGGATTGGCAGGTTCACACCAAAGGGCAGCCCCAACGCGCTCATGGCCGTGATCTCAGCCTGACAGTTCTGCGTCTCGCCGGACGATGTTTCGATGATGCCCAGGCCACCCGCACGGGACACCGCTGAGGCCAGCTGGGTGCGCGCGATCCAGCCCATCGGGGCCTGGATGATGGGGTATTTGGCGCCGGTGTGAGCGAGAACGCGGTTCATGCGGGTCCTGTGGAGCAGTGGTTGGGCTGCCATTATTGCCAGGGCTTGGGCGTCGAGCTGTCGCAGGCGTTACGGCTTGGCTGGGCGAGCCGCATCAGGCGGTCAGCGCGAGACTGCTGAGAAGAGTTTAAGCGTAACTTTGACTTACACAATAGCTCGGAAAACGCTCATTCTTCCCAGCGCGTCTGAAGCTTTTTGCCCTATTCTGAACAGCGATAGACCGCTGCCTTCGGGCCCTTCAATTTTTTCACCAAACTCATGGACAAGACACTGGAACACACGGATGCAATTGGTAATTTTGTGGTGCGCTACGCACGCAGCCGCGACGAAGAACTCTCGCTGGATGAGTATCTGGCGGTGTGCAAACGTAACCCGCTGGCCTATGCCACGGCGGCTGAACGCATGCTCACAGCGATTGGCGAGCCGCAGGTGCTCGACACCCGAAACGACCCCCGGCTGTCGCGCATTTTTGCCAATAAGCTGATCAAGATCTACCCCGCGTTCTCCGAGTTTTATGGCATGGAGGAGGCCATTGAACAGGTCGTCAGTTACTTTCGACACGCAGCCCAGGGGCTGGAAGAGCGCAAGCAGATCCTGTACCTGTTGGGGCCGGTGGGCGGCGGCAAGAGTTCACTGGCTGAGCGCCTGAAACATCTGATTCAGCAGGTGCCGTTTTATGCCATCAAGGGCTCGCCGGTGAATGAGAGTCCACTGGGGCTGTTTGACGCGGTGGAGGACGGTCCGATCCTGCGTGATAACTTTGGCATTCCCAGCCGCTATTTGCACCGTATTTTGTCGCCGTGGGCGGTCAAACGGCTCGAAGAGTTTGGCGGTGACATCCGCAAGTTCAGGGTCGTCAAGCGCTACCCCAACATCCTCAAGCAAATTGGCATCGCCAAGACTGAACCAGGCGACGAGAGCAATCAGGACATCTCAACCCTGGTCGGCAAGGTGGACATTCGCAAGCTTGAGAGCTTTTCTCAGGACGACCCGGATGCCTACAGTTTCTCGGGTGGGCTCTGTCTGGCCAATCAGGGCTTGCTCGAATTTGTGGAGATGTTCAAGGCACCGATCAAGGTGCTGCACCCACTGCTCACCGCCACACAAGAAAGCAACTTCAAGGGCACCGAAGGCTTTGGTGCCATTCCCTTTGATGGCGTGGTGTTGGCCCACAGCAATGAGAGCGAATGGAAGGCGTTTCGCAACAACAAGCACAACGAGGCCTTTTTGGACCGGGTCTATATCGTAAAAGTGCCGTACTGCCTGCGCGTCAGTGAGGAGGTGAAGATCTATGACAAGCTCATCCGCGAGTCCTCACTGGAGGAGGCCAAGTGCGCCCCAGGCACCTACCGCATGATGAGCCAGTTTGCAATGTTGACGCGGCTCAAAGAGCCGGAAAACTCCAGCTTGTTCAGCAAGATGGCGGTCTACGATGGCGAAAGCCTGAAGGACACCGACCCAAGGGCCAAGAGCTATAGCGAGTACCGTGATTACGCCGGTATCGACGAAGGCATGACGGGCGTGTCAACGCGTTTTGCCTTCAAGATTCTGTCTAAGGTGTTTAACTTTGACAGCACCGAGGTGGCCGCTAACCCGGTGCATTTGATGTACGTGCTGGAGCAGCAGATTGCGCGCGAGCAGTTCCCGGCTGATCTGGAGCAAAAGTACACCAGTTTCATCAAGGAGATCCTGGCGCCGCGCTATGCCGAGTTCATTGGCAAGGAAATCCAGACAGCCTACCTGGAAAGCTACAGCGAGTACGGTCAGAATATTTTTGACCGCTATGTCACCTACGCGGACTACTGGATCCAGGACAACGAGTACCGCGATACGGACACCGGCGAGGTGTTTGACCGCGTGGCACTCAATGCCGAACTGGAGAAAATTGAAAAGCCGGCCGGCATTGCCAACCCGAAAGATTTTCGCAACGAGATCGTCAATTTTGTGTTGCGCGCCCGTGCTAACAACCAGGGCCGGAACCCGGCCTGGACTGGCTACGAGAAGTTGCGTCAGGTGATCGAGAAAAAGATGTTCTCAAACACTGAAGAGCTGCTGCCGGTGATCAGCTTCAATGCCAAAGCAAGCATGGACGAAGCCAAAAAGCATGAGGACTTTGTAACGCGCATGGTGGCCAAGGGCTACACCGCCAAGCAGGTACGTCTGCTGTGCGAGTGGTACCTGCGGGTGCGCAAGAGTTCTTGAAAGGCCGGGCTGAAGCAAACCCTATGGCATTGCACATTGTCGACCGCCGGCTGGCGGGCAAAAACAAGTCTATTGGCAACCGCGAGCGCTTTTTGCGCCGCCACCAATCCCACATCCGGGATGCGGTGCGCAAGGCGGTGGCCGGTCGCAACATCCGCGAGATCGAGCAAGCAGAAGAGGTGTCAATCCCCAAGCGCGATATCAACGAACCGGTGTTTCAGCACGGTCAGGGTGGGGTGCGTGACACCGTGCACCCGGGCAATGTGGACCACCTGCGGGGTGATCGGATTGAGCGCCCCAAGGGCGGCGATGCCGGCGGCCGCGGTCAGGCCAGTAACTCGGGGGAGGGGGACGACGACTTTGTCTTTACCCTGAGCAAGGAAGAGTTCATGCAGGTTTTTTTTGAAGACCTGGCCTTGCCCCACCTGATGAAAACCCAGCTTGGCGAGTCGCCGGAATGGCGGTCACAGCGCGCGGGCTTTGTGCGGGAAGGGACGCCCAACAACTTGCACATCCTGCGCTCGATGCGGGGTGCACTGGGTCGGCGTTTGGCGTTGGGTGCTTCGGCTCGCAGCGAATTGCAGGCCCGGCAAGATGAGCTGGCTGCCCTGGAGCGGCGCACGCCGATGTGTGACAGCGAGCGGCGCGCCCTGCGCCTCTTGATCGATGAGCTGTCGCAGCGGCTGAAACGGATTCCTTTCCTGGACCCACTGGATCTTCGCTTTCGCGGCCGTATCCGTGTGCCGGTGCCCACCAGCAAGGCGGTCATGTTTTGCCTGATGGACGTCTCGGGCTCAATGGACCAGGCGCGCAAGGACCTGGCCAAACAGTTCTTCATCCTGCTCTACCTGTTTTTGCAGCGCCACTACGACAAGATTGACATTGTCTTCATCCGTCATCACACCCAGGCCCAGGAGGTGGATGAAGACACCTTCTTCCACGCTACGGAGAGCGGTGGCACTGTGGTCAGCAGCGCGCTGGAATTGATGCAGCAAATCATCGAGCAGCGCTACTCGCCGCTGGAATGGAACATCTATGGCGCGCAGGCCAGCGATGGCGACAACTACAGCCACGACAGCGCGCGCTGTCGGGCCTTGCTCGCCGACAAATTGCTGCCGGTCTGCCGTTATTTTGCTTATGTTCAAGTGGTGGAAGAGGAGCAGAACCTGTGGGACGAGTACACGCTGCTGGCTGCCAGTCAGCCTCACTTTGTGCTGCGCAAGGCCACCGAAGCAGCGCAGATCTACCCGGTGTTTCGTGAGTTGTTCAAAAAGGAAGGAGCACCGGCATGAGCACTGACTTGCGTGCGGCAGAGCCGCTGCCCGATACCCGCGACTGGACCTTTGAGCTGATTGAGCGTTATCACGAGGTGATCCGGCAAACCGCCGAGCGCTTTGGTCTGGAGACCTACCCGAATCAGCTGGAAATCATCACCGCTGAGCAGATGATGGATGCCTACGCCAGCGTGGGCATGCCCATCAATTACCGGCACTGGAGTTATGGCAAGGACTTCATTGCCACGGACAAACGCTACCGCCGTGGTCAGATGGGGCTGGCCTATGAGATCGTGATCAACTCCAACCCCTGCATCAGCTACCTGATGGAGGAAAACACCACCGCGATGCAGGCCCTGGTAGTGGCGCACGCGGCCTATGGCCACAACAGTTTTTTCAAGGGGAATTACCTGTTCCGGATGTGGACGGACGCCTCGTCAATCATTGATTACCTGGTGTTTGCCCGGCGTTTTGTGAGCGACTGCGAAGAGCGCTACGGTATGGAGGCGGTCGAAGCCTTTTTGGATTCTTGCCACGCGTTGGCCAGCTATGGGGTAGACCGGTACCGCCGACCCAGCAAGAAGAGTCTGGTACAGGAGCTGTCAGCGCGCAAAGACCGGGAAGCCTTCGCCCAAACCCAGGTCAATGACTTATGGCGTACTTTGCCCAGAAAAGAGGAGCGGCGGGACGATTCGCCTGAAACCCAGCGTTTCCCGCGCGAACCGCAGGAAAACCTGCTGTACTTCATCGAGAAAAATGCACCGCTGCTGGAGCCTTGGCAACGTGAGATCGTCAGGCTGGTGCGCAAGATCGCACAGTATTTCTACCCGCAACGCCAAACCCAGGTCATGAATGAAGGCTGGGCCACCTTCTGGCACCATAAGCTGCTCAACACCATGTACGACGACGGTCATTTGACCGACGGTTTCATGCTGGAGTGGCTGAGTTCGCACACCAATGTGATCTACCAACCGCCAGTCGGCAGCCGCGCTTACCAGGGCATCAACCCCTATGCGCTGGGCTTTGCCATGTACACCGACATCAAACGCATCTGCGAAGCGCCCACCGACGAAGACCGCGTCTGGTTTCCTGACCTGGTCGGGCAGCCCTGGCTGCCCACGCTGAAGCACGCCATGCGTAATTACAAGGACGAGAGTTTTATTGGTCAGTACCTCAGCCCACGGCTGATGCGGGAATTTCGCCTGTTCGCCATCCATGATGATGAGCAGGACAAAGAGTTGCAGGTGGCAGCCATCCACGACGAGGCTGGCTACCGGGCACTGCGCGAATCCTTGTCCCAGCAGTACGACCTGGGCACGCGTGAGCCCAACATCCAGGTCTGGAATGTGAACCGCCGTGGCGACCGTACGCTGTTGTTGCGCCACACGCAGTACCAGGGTCGCCCACTCGGTGACGGCACGCTGGAGGTGTTGCGTCATGCCGCGCGCTTGTGGGGCTTTAACGTGGCGCTGGAGAGTGTTAACAGCCGCGGTGACGTGGCACAGCGCTGGACCGTGTCGGGCCCAGCCTGAATCGGGGTGGCTAAACACCCGTTAATGCAAAGTGATTTGCAGTGGGGCGGCGGGGCCTGCCTGCGGCCTTGCCATCCAGTCGGGCCAGATGTCCTGCGGCCACTCGGCCCGGCACCAGGTGTCATGCAGGATATTGAGCCACTGACGAACGTCCTGTCGCTGTAGCGTCAGCTGCCCCGCCACACCTTCGGCGCTACGGAAGACCAGGCTCAGTGCTTCAGCCGTGTGGCTGATGTCAATGGTGGTCACCAGGGCAGCACTGTTCTGGGCTGGCACGGGCGGCTGTAGTTGGATGCTTGCACGCGCTGCTTGTTGCGCAAAGGCGTTTTTGAGCGCCTGCTGCGCATTGTCGCCCTCAGCCGTCCAGTTGAAGATGACCTTGAGCAGCCTGGCCAGCAGGCGCTGTGTGATCCACAGACTGACGGTTTCGCCAGCAGCGCCTGCGCCGCACAGCCGCACCCGGTCTTCGGCCTCAACATACTCCGTGGTGATTCGCTGCAGGATGGTCATGGGCGTACGGCAAGGGCTTGTGGCGTTCGTCAGGGATGGATTTTTGGCGATGTTCTGACGCTTGATTATGCCGCTGGGCTTCTACACTAGGCGGTCTTTGAATCGCCCCAACAGGAGTCCCTTGAGTTTTCACCACGTGCCCGCGCTCGCAGCCACGCCAGCCCGGCAGGCTGATACACGCCATGAAGTGATCGTGGTCGGCGCCGGCTTTGCCGGTATCGGCGCCGCCATCCGGTTGCGCCAAGCCGGCTGTGATTTTCTGGTGCTGGAGAAGGCCGAAGAAATCGGCGGTGTGTGGCGTGACAACACCTACCCCGATTGCGGCTGCGACGTGCCCTCGGCGTTCTATTCCTACTCGTTTGCCCCCAATCCCCGCTGGAGCCGGTTGTTTGCCAAGCAAGCGGAGATCAAGGCCTACACCCAAGATACGGCCGAGCGCTTTGGCGTGATGGGTCACATCCGGCTCGGGGTGGAGCTCATCACGGCCAGCTGGGATGCGCTGGCCAAGCTGTGGCGGTTGAAGACCAGTGCCGGCGATTTTTCAGCCCAGTTCGTCATCATGGCGTGCGGTCCCATGCATGTGCCGGTGATGCCGCGTGTACCTGGGCTGAACACCTTCACGGGTGAGAGCTTTCACTCGTCGCGCTGGCGGCATGACCTGGACTTGCGTGGCAAGCGGGTGGCGGTTATCGGTACCGGTGCCTCGGCCATTCAGTTTGTGCCCATGATTCAACGCCAGGTCCAGCAGCTGTCCGTGTTCCAGCGCACGCCGCCCTGGGTGCTGCCCAAAATGGATGCGCCTATTTCACCGCGCTGGCAACAGCTGTTTGAGAAGGTGCCTTTGACTCAGTCCCTGTTTAGAAAACTGCTGTATCTGCAGTTTGAGCTGCTGAATCTGAGCTTGAAATCTCCCCGCTTGATCAAACGCCTGGAAGCCGCTGGCAAAAAAAACATCGCCCGCGGCGTCAAAGACCTGTCCTTGCGGGCCCGGCTGACCCCGGACTTTGCCCTGGGCTGCAAACGCATCCTGATGTCGAACACCTGGTACCGTGCGCTGGCCCAGCCGAATGTGCGTGTACTGCCCGGGGTGGCGCGGGTCGAGGGC
>CAJAXU010000271.1 GCA_903948045.1 uncultured beta proteobacterium
GGCGCCCCTGGTGGGCGCTGTCCTGGCCGGCGTCCTTGGCACCCAATTCGGCGGCAACCGGATCGGTCGGCGGATGTCACATTCGCTCACCATCCTGGGTGTCTTGCTGTCTTTTGTGTTGTCGGCCATGACACTGGCCAGCGTGGCCTTTGACGGGGCGCGTTTCAATGAGACGCTCTACACCTGGATGGTGGTGGGTGGCCTCAAGATGGAAATCGGCTTTCTGGTCGATGGCCTCACTGCCATGATGATGTGCGTGGTCACCTTTGTCTCACTCATGGTGCACCTGTATACCGTGGGCTACATGAAAGAAGACGAAGGCTATAACCGCTTTTTTGCCTACATCTCCTTGTTCACCTTTGCCATGCTGATGCTGGTGATGAGCAATAACCTGTTGCAGCTGTTTTTCGGTTGGGAAGCGGTCGGTTTGGTGTCGTACCTGTTGATCGGTTTCTGGTTCAACAAGCCAACGGCCATCTTTGCCAATATGAAGGCCTTTCTGGTTAACCGAGTAGGTGACTTTGGCTTCATCCTCGGCATCGGCCTGATCGTGGCCTACGCCGGTTCACTGAATTACGCTGAAGTGTTCGCCAAATCCGGCGAGCTGGCCAAGATCGGTTTTCCGGGTACCGACTGGCTATTGGTAACGGTGATCTGCATTTGCCTGTTCATCGGTGCTATGGGTAAGTCAGCGCAGTTCCCCTTGCATGTCTGGCTGCCCGACTCCATGGAAGGCCCAACCCCTATCTCAGCCCTGATTCATGCGGCCACCATGGTCACAGCCGGCATCTTTATGGTGGCGCGTATGTCACCCCTGTTCGAGCTCAGCGACACCGCCTTGAACTTTGTGTTGGTAATTGGCGCTATCACCGCCCTGTTCATGGGTTTTATGGGGATCATCCAGAATGACATCAAGCGCGTCGTGGCTTATTCCACCTTGTCTCAACTGGGCTACATGACGGTGGCGCTCGGCGCGTCGGCCTATTCCGTGGCCGTGTTCCACCTGATGACACACGCCTTCTTCAAGGCACTGTTGTTTCTTGCGGCCGGTTCGGTCATCATGGGCGTGCATCACAACCAGGACATCCGCTGGATGGGTGGGCTGCGCAAGTACATGCCCATCACCTGGATCACCGCGCTGCTGGGCTCGCTAGCCTTGATTGGCACGCCGCTGTTTTCGGGCTTTTACTCCAAAGACGAGATCATCATGGCGATTCACGCCAGCACCTTGCCAGCGGCGGGGTTCGCCTACTTTGCTGTACTCGCGGGCGTGTACATCACGGCTTTCTACTCGTTCCGCATGTACTTTCTGGTGTTCCACGGCAAGCCGCGCTTCGATCAAAATCCAGAAGCGCACCATGACGCCCATGGCGCCGATGGCGCCCATGACACCGGCCACCATGCCGCAGACGCCCATGCGCCCCATGAGTCACCCTGGGTCGTGACGCTGCCACTGGTCCTGTTGGCTATTCCCTCCGTGCTGATCGGTTTCATCACGATACAGCCCATGCTGTTTGGCGACTTCTTCAAAGATGCGATCTATGTCAATCTTGAGCTGCACAAGGCGATGGAAGTCTTGCGAGAAGAATTCCATGGTCCGCTGCAGCTGGCCTTGCACGGTCTCAGCGCGGCCCCGTTCTGGTTGGCGCTGGCCGGTGTTGCCAGTGCCTACTACCTGTACATGGTGAACCCAGCCTTGCCGGCCGCTATAAAGACAAGGGTGCAACCCCTGTATACCTTGCTTGAAAACAAGTACTACATGGATTGGTTTAACGAGAACGTTCTGGCCCGTGGCGCACGTGCGCTGGGCACGGGGCTGTGGAAAGGGGGTGACCAGGCGGTGATCGACGGCGCTCTGGTTAACGGTGCCTGGAAACTGGTGGCCTGGGTTGCTGGCGTGACGCGGCGGGTGCAGACGGGTTACCTCTACCACTACGCTCTGGCCATGATTCTTGGTGTTTTTGTGCTCATGACGTACTTCGTCTGGCTCAAGTAGGAGAAGAATAAAAATGGGTTTGCTGAGCCTGGCTATCTGGACGCCAATTGTTTTTGGTGTGGTGCTGCTTGCACTTGGCCGCGACGAGCAGGCGCCCATGGTGCGCTGGGTCGCTTTGGTGGGCGCGTTGGTCAGTTTTCTGGTCACCCTGCCCCTGTATGAGGGTTTCAAACTGGGCACAGCTGCCATGCAGTTTGTGGAGCGAGCGCCCTGGATTGCCCGCTTCAATGTCAACTACCACCTGGGCGTGGACGGTATCTCGCTGTGGTTCGTGCTGCTGACGGCGTTCATCAACCTGGTGGTGGTGATCGCAGGTTGGGAGGTGATCACCCGGCGTGTCAACCAGTACATGGGGGCTTTCCTGATTCTCAGCGGGCTGATGATTGGCGTGTTTTGCGCCCTGGACGGCCTGTTGTTCTACGTCTTTTTTGAAGCCACGTTGATCCCGATGTACCTGATCATCGGCATCTGGGGTGGGCCCAACAAGATTTACGCGGCTTTCAAGTTCTTTTTGTACACCTTGCTCGGCTCGCTGCTGATGCTGATCGCCCTGATTTACCTGTACACCCAGTCCGGCGGCAGCTTTGACCTCGCCTTGTGGCACAAACTGCCGTTGGGCAGCAGCGCGCAAACGCTGTTGTTCTTCGCCTTCTTTGCGGCCTTTGCCGTCAAGGTGCCGATGTGGCCGGTGCACACCTGGCTGCCTGACGTTCACGTTGAGGCGCCCACGGGTGGTTCGGCGGTGCTGGCCGCCATCATGCTGAAACTGGGCGCTTATGGCTTCCTTCGTTTTGCCATGCCGATTGCACCTGACGCGGCACGGGAGTGGGCCTGGTTCATGATCGCCTTGTCGCTGATCGCGGTGGTCTA
>CAJAXU010000272.1 GCA_903948045.1 uncultured beta proteobacterium
CGGCGCAGCTTGTGTTCAGTAGTGCGGTGGCGTGATCACCCACAGCACCCGGGTCGGGATGTCGGCCGGGTTGGCGCAGCGGTGCACCTCTGCGCTCTTGAACGAAAAGCTGTCGCCCGCCTCCAGCCGGAAGTGCCGGTCTGACACCCACAGGTCCAGCGTGCCGGCCAGCACCACGCCGGCCTCGGCCCCGTCATGGCTGTAGTTTTCGCTGTCGGCACCGGGTTCGATTGTGCTGATCAGCAGCTCCAGCGGGCCGCTCAGGTTGGGGGAGAGCAGCTCTTCGGTGATGCCCAGGCCGGTGAACGACAGGCGCCTGCGGTGCTGCGCCCTGACCACGATGTCACGCTCATGAGCAGCGCCTTGTGGCCCACCCTGGAAAAACCAGTTCATGTGCACGCCCAGCGCATCGCTGATTTTTTTCAAGACGCCAATCGGCAGGCGTGACTGGTTGCGCTCCAGCTGACTCAGGTAGCCCACAGAGATGCCGGCCAGTTGCGCCACGTCCTTCAGCGTCATGGCCTTGATCTGCCGCAGCTCACGCAACTGCTCGCCGATGGCGGCCTCCGGGTCAAGCTGCTCCGGGCTAGCCTCGACCCGCTCTGACTCGTCGGGCAGTGGCAGGCTCAGCGCTTGAATGGCCATGTCACTGGCCTGAGGTCGGGGCGATGGCCGTGGCGGTAGGGACAGCCCCCTTGATGCGGGCGCTGCTCGGGTCGTAGAAAGGTGCCAGCGACGCCGTGGCAGCCACCTTGACGCCCGCCACTTCAATCTCGTAGCTGCCAGCCATGACAAAGTCCTTGTCGGCCAGGCCTGCCGTGTTCTCCACATAGCCCATACCGAGCGATTGGCCCAAGGCGTGGCCGAACATGCCTGATGAAATGCGGCCGACGATCACGCCATCGCGCCAGATCGGCTCGTTGTGGTACAGCAGATGGGCCGGGACGCTCAGCGCAAACTGCACCAGCCGCCGGTTCACGCCCTGCTTGCGTTGCTGCATCAGCGCGTCGCGGCCGATGAAGCCGCCCGCTTTGTCCCAAGCCACGGCAAAGCCTAGGCCTGACTGCACCGGTGTGTCCTCATCACTGATGTCATGGCCCCAATGCCGGTAGCCTTTCTCCATGCGCAGCGAGTTCAGCGCGTGGTAGCCGGCCAGCCGCAAGCCAAAGGGTTCGCCGGCGGCAATCAGCGCGTCGAACACGGCCGGCGCACAGTCGGTCGGGATGTACAGCTCCCAGCCCAGTTCGCCGACATAGGTGATGCGGCTGGCGCGCACCCGGGCATAGGCCAGGTCGATGGTCTGCGAGGTGCCGAACGGAAAAGCGCTGTTGGACAGATCGGCATCGGTCAGGGTGGCGAGCAGTTCGCGCGAACGCGGCCCCATCAGCCCCAGCACGGCCATACCGGCACTGACATCGGTGGCGATGGCCCGCGCCTCGGGCGGTATCTGGCGCTGCAGCCAGGCGAAGTCGCGCACCTGGGTGGCCGCGGCGGTGACGACCAAAAAGCGGTCTGGCGCCTCGCGCGTCACGGTCAGGTCGGCCTCGATGCCGCCACGCACATTGAGCCACTGGGTGTAGACGATCTTGCCCACCGGCACGGCGATGTCGTTGGCGCAGATCTGGTTGAGCACGCGCTCGGCATCCGGCCCCTGCACCAGAAACTTGGCAAACGACGATTGGTCAAACAGCCCAACCGCCTGGCGCACCGCCAGATGCTCTTGCGCGGAGTAGTCAAACCAGTTCTGCCGGCCGTAGCTGTAGGCGTACTCGGCCTTGACCCCTTCGGGCGCAAACCAGTTTGGCCGCTCCCAGCCTGCTACCTCACCAAAGCAGGCGCCGTGTGCCAGCAGCCGGTCGTGCAAGATGGAGCGGCGCACGCCGCGCGCGGTCTCCGGTTGCCGGAAGGGCCAGTGCATCGCGTAGAGCAGGCCCAGCGTCTCCACCGTGCGGTCTTTCAGGTAGCGCCGGTTGCGTTGAAACGGCATGCAACGGCGGATGTCCACGTCCCACAGGTCCATCGGTGGGTGGCCGTCAATGACCCAGTCGGCCAGCACCTTGCCGGCGCCGCCGGCTGACTGGATGCCGATGGAGTTGAAGCCGGCCGCGACAAACAGGTTGCGCACCTCGGGCGTCTCACCCAGCAGGTAGCGGTCATCAGGCGTGAAGCTCTCCGGGCCGTTGAAAAACAGGTTGATGCCGGTTTTGGCCAGGGCCGGTGTCCGGTGCATGGCAGCGGTCAGCAGTGGCTCGATGTGTTCCAGGTCGTCGGGCAGCTGGTCGAAACTGAAGCTTTCGGGAATGCCTTTCATGCCCCAGGGTTTGGCCACCGGCTCAAACCAGCCGACCAGC
>CAJAXU010000273.1 GCA_903948045.1 uncultured beta proteobacterium
GATCAGTTGCGCTTTGTCGAGGTGTTGCTGGAGGCGACGCCGACTGCCCTTTACCTGAAAGACCGCCAGGGACGCTTTATTCGGGTGAATCGGGCATTTGAGGATTTGCTCGGGGTGGAGCGCTCGCAGTGGGTGGGTCGCAGTTCGGCAGAGTTGGCGGGTGATGACGCGCTGCTGGTTGACCCGGAGCGGGACCAGCAGCTGTTCGAGACGGGTGTGGCCCAGACCTTTGAGGCCAGCTTTATCCACCGTCCGACCGGCGAGACGCGACAGGGCCTGTTTCGCAAGGCGCCCATCACCAATGCGGCCGGCGAAGTCACCGGCCTGGTCGCCAACATTGTCGACATCACCGAGCGCACGCAAATGGAGCTGGCGCTGCGCCGGGCCACCCGCCATGCCGAGGCCGCCAACAGCGCCAAGAGTGAGTTTCTGGCCAATATGAGCCACGAAATCAGAACCCCCATGAATGGCGTGATCGGTATGACGGACCTGGCCTTGGACACCGACCTGGACGAGGTGCAGCGGGAGTATCTGGAGGTGGTCAAGACGTCGGCCCAGTCGCTCATGGTCATCTTGAACGACATTCTTGATTTTTCCAAGATTGAAGCCGGCCGGTTGGACATTGAGTCGGTTGTCTTCAATTTGCCTGGCCTGATGAGCGACACCTTGAAGGCGCTGCGCCCGCGCGCCGCGCAAAAAGGGCTGGTGCTGACGCTCGAGCTCGGCGCAGCGCTGCCGCGCCAGGTGCGCGCCGACCCGGGTCGCTTGCGCCAGATCCTGACCAACCTGTGCGACAACGCCATCAAGTTCACCGCCACTGGCGGGGTCGTGATCCGGCTTGATGGCGAGCCGGCCGAGGAGGGCGCCTGGAATCTGCACATGTCGGTGCAAGACAGCGGCATCGGCATTGACCCGGATAAACAGCAGCGGATCTTTGAGGCGTTCAGCCAGGCCGACAGCTCAACCACGCGCCGCTTTGGCGGCACCGGGCTGGGCTTGACCATCTGCAGCCGTCTGGCTACGCTGATGGGCGGACGCATCTGGCTTGAAAGCCAGCCCGGCCAGGGCAGCACTTTCCATATTGTGATTCGGGTACTGGTGGTGGCCGGCTCGAATCGTCCAGCCGACGCGCAGCCTGAGGCCGGCCTGGTCAGCAGCCCGCCCATGCGCAGCTTGCAAGTGCTGTTGGCGGAGGACAACCCCGTCAATCAGTTGGTGGCGACCACCATGCTCAAGAAGTGGGGGCATATCGTGGTCACCGCTGAAAACGGCCAGCAGGCGCTAGACCTGTTTTTCCAGCACCCCTGGGACCTGGTGCTGATGGATATCCAGATGCCGGTGATGGGCGGGCTGGAAGCGACCCAGCTGATCCGCAGCCGGGAACCGGCTGGCACCCATACCCCCATCATTGCCATGACCGCCAATGCCATGGCCTCGGACCGCCTGATCTGTCTGGAGGCCGGTATGGACGAGCACTTGGCCAAACCCTTCACGGCGACCACGCTCAAGGGGATGCTGGACCGCTTTGCAGGCCATGCGGGACCATGATCACGCCGGCGACCCGGCCGCACCCCTGGGCCTAGAATCAGGGCCTGCCAGCTCTTGTCTGTTTTTTTCCATGGCTAAAGCCCCCACCGTCCCGACCCCTGCGCCCGCCAGCTACGAAGCGGCCCTGGCTGAGCTGGAGCAACTGCTGGCACGGCTCGAGTCCGGCGAGCTACCCCTGGAGCAACTGCTGGCCAGTTACCAGCGCGGCGCCACGCTGCTGAGCTTCTGCCGCGAACGGCTGGAGGCGGTCGAGGGGCAGATCAAGGTGCTTGATCAAGGCGCCCTCAAGACCTGGACCGCCGAGTGAGCGCCACAGCACCGTTCGACCTGCCAAGCTGGAGTGCGGCCCGACAAAGCGCCGTAGAGCAAGCCTTGACGCGCTGGGTTAGCGTGGCGGCCATTGCCAATGCCGCCGCCGGGCCACCGGCGGCGCTGGTCGAGTCGATGCGTTACGCCGTGCTGGATGGCGGCAAACGGCTGCGCCCCCTGTTGGTATTGGCTGCGGCAGAGGCGGTCAGCGCCGGACTGCCAGCCGTGCCGTCCTTGGCGGCGGACGAGAGCGCCCTGCGCGCGGCCTGTGCGGTCGAACTGATCCACGCTTATTCCCTGGTGCATGACGACATGCCCTGCATGGACAACGATGTGCTGCGACGCGGCAAGCCCACGGTGCACGTCAAGTTTGGCGAGGCCGGCGCGCTGCTCGCCGGTGATGCCTTGCAGGCACTGGCGTTTGAGTTACTCACCCCCGACGAAACCCGCGTGCCGGCAAGCCGGCAGGCGCGGCTGTGCCGCTTGCTGGCGCGCGCCTCCGGGTGCGCTGGCATGGCCGGTGGCCAGGCGATTGACCTGGCCAGTGTCGGCCTGGCCCTCAATGAGAGCCAATTGCGCGAGATGCACCGGCTCAAGACCGGCGCCCTGTTGCAAGCCAGCGTCATGATGGGGGCGGCCTGCGGCACACCCACGCCTGCTGCCGAACAGGCGCTGGCACGCTACGGTGATGCGCTGGGCCTGGCCTTTCAAGTGGTGGACGATATTCTGGATGTCACGGCCGACTCCGCCACGCTGGGTAAAACGGCTGGCAAGGACGCTGACCAGAACAAGCCCACCTATGTGTCGGTGCTCGGTCTGGCGCGGGCGCAGGCCCACGCCCAGGCCTTGCTGGCCCAGGCCCTGGCCGCGCTCGAGGACAGCGGCCTGTCCGACACCCGGGCGCTGCAGGGCTTGGCCCACATGGTGCTGAGTCGGACCAACTGATGCGTCCAGACCAATGACCCATGGTGCGCACTGACGTTTGATTTTTGGGTCAAAATGGCTTCTAACCCTTTTGTGACAAGCGTTTATCGCTATTAAAAACGTAGCATATGCCGAACTCTTCCTATCCCTTGCTGCAGTCCGTCAATGACCCCGCCGATCTTCGGCGGCTGCCCCGTGGCCAGTTGGGCCAGCTTGCCGCAGAGCTGCGGGCTTTTTTGCTGGGCAGTGTGGCCAGGACGGGGGGGCACCTCAGCTCCAACCTTGGCACGGTCGAGCTCACCATCGCGCTGCACTATGTCTTCAACACGCCGCAAGACCGTGTGGTGTGGGATGTGGGCCACCAAACCTATCCGCACAAAATTTTGACCGGTCGGCGTGAGCGCATGGGTTCGCTGCGCCAATGGGGCGGGCTGAGCGGCTTTCCGCAACGCACCGAGAGTGACTACGACACCTTTGGCACGGCGCACTCCAGCACGTCCATCTCTGCGGCGCTGGGCATGGCGCTGGCGGCCCATATCAAGGGTGAAGACCGGTACTCGGTGGCCGTCATTGGCGACGGTGCGCTAACGGCCGGCATGGCGTTTGAGGCGCTCAATAACGCAGGTGTCGCCGACTGCAAGCTGCTGGTCATCCTGAACGACAACGACATGAGCATCAGCCCGCCCGTTGGCGCGCTCAACCGCTACCTGGCCCAGCTGATGAGCGGGCGCTTTTATTCGGCCGCCAGGAGTGTGGGAAAAACAGTGCTCAAGGGGGCACCCCCGCTGCTGGAACTCGCCAAACGCTTTGAACAGCAGGCCAAGGGCATGGTGGTGCCCGCCACGCTGTTTGAAAAATTTGGCTTCAATTACATCGGGCCGATTGACGGGCACGACCTGGACTCGCTGATCCCCACGCTAGAGAACATCAAACACCTGAAGGGGCCCCAGTTCTTGCACGTGGTGACCAAAAAAGGCCAGGGCTACCGCTTGGCGGAGGTCGACCCGGTGGCCTACCACGGACCGGGCAAATTTGACCCCGCCATTGGCTTGCAAAGCCCGAGCACGCCGCCCAAGCAGACCTTCACCCAGGTGTTTGGCCAGTGGCTGTGTGACATGGCCCTGAATGACCCGCGCCTGGTCGCCATCACGCCGGCCATGCGCGAGGGCTCCGGCATGGTGGAGTTTGAGCGGCGCTTCCCTGAGCGCTATTTTGATGTCGGCATCGCTGAGCAGCACGCTGTGACCTTCGCTGCCGGCCTGGCCTGCGAGGGACTCAAACCGGTGGTGGCGATCTACTCCACCTTCCTGCAGCGCGCCTACGACCAATTGATTCATGACGTGGCGATCCAGAACCTGCCAGTGGTGTTTGCGCTGGACCGTGCTGGCCTGGTGGGGGCCGACGGCGCGACCCAC
>CAJAXU010000274.1 GCA_903948045.1 uncultured beta proteobacterium
CCGACCCGGTGCGCCCCTACCAGACCGGGGGCCCCTTGTTGTACTTAGGCGGCTACTCGCCGCAGGCGGTTGACCTGTGCGCCGCCCACTGCGATGTCTATCTGATGTGGCCCGAAGCCCAAGACCAGCTGGCCGAGCGCATGCGAACCGTCCACGCCCGGGCGCAGCACTATGGCCGGGTGCTGGACTACGGCTTGCGGGTCCACATGATCGTGCGTGACACCGAGATTGAGGCCCGTGAGTACGCCCAAGAGCTGGTGTCCCAGCTTGATGACGAAGAGGGCCGCAAGATTCGTGAGCGGGCGCAGGATGCCAAGAACTTTGGTGTGTCAATCCAAGCCCAAAACCGGGACCGCTCCGATGCGGAAGGCTTTATCGAGCCGCACCTGTGGACTGGCGTTGGCCGTGCCCGGTCTGGTTGCGGCGCCGCTTTGGTGGGCAGCGTGGACCAGGTGCTGAGCAAGATTGAAAGCTACATGGCCATGGGCATCCGGGCCTTCATTTTTTCGGGTTACCCTCACCTGGACGAGTGCGAGATGTTTGGCAACAAGGTGCTGCCACACCTCAAAACCTGTTCCCTGCCGCAAGTCTACGGCCGGGTACCCACACACACGCCGGCCACGCCGCTCGGCCAAGGAGTTCGACGTTGATCCCCACCTGCCACATGCACCCGGCATTGCCGGCCTTTAGCCGCTTGGTTTACGGCGCCTGGCGCCTGGCGGACGCCGCCGATGCCACCCCGCAGACGGTTCTGCGCAACATCGAGATCTGCCTGGATCAGGGCATCACCACCTTTGACCACGCTGATATTTACGGTGGCTACCGCTGCGAGGCCCTGTTTGGCGATGCGCTCAAATTAAAGCCTGCCCTGAAAAGGCAGCTCCAACTGGTCAGCAAGTGCGACATCATGCTGATGAATGCCCAGTTCCCGGCGCGGCGGGTCAAGCACTATGACACCAGCGCCGGCCATATTCGGGCCTCGGTTGAGCAGTCGCTGAGCCGCCTTGGCGTGGAGCGGCTGGATGTGTTGCTGTTGCACCGGCCAGACCCGTTCATGGACGCGGCGCAGACCGGTGCCTGCCTGGACGCCTTGGTGCAAGAGGGCAAGATCGGCGCCGCCGGTGTGTCCAACTTCAAGCCCTGGGACCTGTCGCTGCTGCAGTCAGCCATGCAAACACCCTTGGTGACCAACCAGGTGGAGATCAGCCTGCTCGAGCGCAGCAGCTTTCTGGACGGCACCCTGGCCCAGTGCCAACAGCTCAAAATCACGCCCATGGCCTGGTCGCCACTGGCTGGCGGCGCCTTATTTGGCGAGGGCGCCCCGGCGCTGCGCCTGCGCCCGGCCTTGGCCCGCATTGCGGCAGCGCAGGGCGTGTCGCCCGATGCGGTGGCCATCGCCTGGCTGTTGTCGCACCCGGCCAACATCATGCCGATTGTGGGCAGCAACCAGCCCCAGCGGCTGGCGCGCCTGGCCGACGCTTTCAAGGTCACGCTCGACCGTGAAACCTGGTTTGAGCTGTGGACCCTGGCTGCCGGTCAAGAAGTGCCCTGAGCCACCTGGCGCGCTAGCCAAAGCCTGATTTTGAGGGTCTTGACACTGCGTTGCGTTTAATCAGCTCGCCCAGGCCGCGCCTGACTAGATTCGAACCGGATCTGGAACACTGAACAAGGGGGCGATCATGAGCAAGACGTGGGCAAGGGCGAAAGGGGTCGGTCAGGGGTTGTCGGGCGGCGCATGGGGCGCTGGATTGGCACTGCTGCTGCTGGCCGGTACGGCAACGGGCCAAACCACCCGGGTTGACCAGGGTAAGCGGGAATTTGACGCCAACTGTGCGGTCTGCCACGGGAGCGCGGGCAAGGGCAACGGCCCTTATGTGGACATGCTGCGGCGCAGTCCCCCTGACCTGACGACACTGGCCAAGCGCAATGCGGGCATCCTGCCGGTTAACCGGCTGTATGAAACGATTGAGGGTGCCAACGTGCCCAGCCACGGCTCGCGCGATATGCCGATCTGGGGCACCGCCTACCGAGTGCAGGCGGGCGAGTACTACGGCGAGTTTCCCTACGACCCGGTTGTGTATGTGCGTTCGCGCGTCCTGGCTTTGGTGGAATACATCAACCGACTGCAGGAGCGATAAGCACCAGATCTGGTGTCGGCAGAAGGCAACTCCCAGTGCTTTGATCAGCTATTGCGAACACGCCGGGCAAAGGCAGACGCATCGGGTACGATGCTGTACTTGACGGTCTAGCTGCTCCATTCGGACTAGCGCGTCAATGCCTGACAACTTTGGAGTGAACCATGTCGAACCGTCGTGAATTTATATTGCAAGTGAGCCTGGGTGGTGGTGGTGTGTTGGCAGGTAATGCCATGGCACAAGGCGCCATGTTGGCCGAAACCGATGCACAAGCCACAGCCCTGGGCTACAAGGCCGATGCCAGCAAGGTTGACAAAGCCAAATTCCCCAAGTTTGCCTCGGGCCAGCTGTGCTCGAACTGCGCCCTCTACCAAGCCAAGGCTACTGATGCCGCGGGTGGTTGCCCCCTGTTTGCCGGTAAGCAAGTGGCGGGTAAGGGTTGGTGCAGCGCCTACGCCAAGAAGGCCTGATTCCGGTCAGCCTAGTCTGACCCATGCGTGATCTGCCGCTGGCAGGTCACGCCCTGGTGCATCAGGGCGCCGCAATAATCACGGTACTCAGGGCGATACTCAGCCCATGCAACTCCAGGACATTCTTTACTCCCAGGGCTTTGGCACACGACGCGTCTGCGCTGGCTTGATCCAGCAGGGCCATGTGCAGGTTTATGAGTCAAATCAGGCTCTAGCCCCCGTCCTTATTCAAGACTCTGCTATAAATTTGGAAGCAGAGGGCCTGCGCTTCCGGGTCCAGGGCGTCGACTGGCCCTTCCAGCAGCCGGCCTACATGGTGCTGCACAAGCCCGCAGGCAC
>CAJAXU010000275.1 GCA_903948045.1 uncultured beta proteobacterium
CGGCCGTAGTCCCCGTCACCTTCCGCCATAAAACTGCCGCACGCGTGAGCAGGCGCTGGCACTGGCGCGACGGGTCAAAGCCAGCCCGGCGCTGCGGCTGGCGGGCATCGAGTGCTACGAGGGCTCACTGGCCAGCTGCCGGCACGAGGAAGACCGCGCCGGCGTGGCCGCCCTGATGGCCCGGCTGCAGGAAACCGCTGCCGACTGCGAGCGAGAAGACCTGTTTGAGTGCGACGAGGTGCTGCTGACTGCCGGCGGCTCCGCCATTTTTGACCTGGTGGCCGAGCACCTGCATGCGCACTTGCAGCGCCCGTTCCGGCGGGTGTTGCGTTCCGGCTGCTACCTGACGCACGACCACCTGCAGTACCGGCGCCATATGCAGTGCGTGGGCGAACGACTCAAGCTGACCGAGACCCTGCGCCCGGCGCTGGAGGTGTGGAGCGTGGTGCAATCCTGCCCGGAGCCGGGCCTGGCCCTGCTGAGCATGGGCAAGCGCGATGTGTCGTATGACCTGGACCTGCCGGTGCCGGTGTGGCGCGCTGAAGGTGGGCGCGATGGGCCGGGCACGGTGCACGCCGTGCCCGGCCACTGGACCATCACCGCCCTGAACGACCAGCACGCCTACCTGAAGTACGACCCGACAAGCCCACCTGAGCAACAGCCGCAGGTGGGGCAACTGGTGGGCAGTGGCATTTCACACCCGTGCACCACCTTTGACAAATGGCGCTGGATGCCGGTGGTGGATGACGACTACCGGGTGGTGGACGCGGTGTCGATTCATTTTTGAGTGGGGGTGGCGGGGTGAGCAATCGGAAGCTGGCAGCCGGCTACATCTGGTCTAGAGGCGCGTGCAACCGCGTCTCCTTTGTCACAATGCCGCCGCGCCGGCCAATTTCGATCGTGCCGTAACGCTGCTTGAAACAGTCAGGCAAGGGCCGGTCGCCCGCCACTGACAACCACAGCCGCAGCAGGTGGCGCTTCCTGTCCGGCTCGGGCCAGTCGACAAAGGCGGTGCGGTCGTGCAGTTGGGCATGGTTGTAGACGAACTGCATATCGCCGGGTTGCAACTGCATCCCGAAATGCAGCTTGGGGTCATTGGCCAGCGCATCGAACAGGTCCAGCGCCTCGACGTGCGCAGGCGTTAGGCGCATGGCACCCTCGAACCTTTGCGCGCTGTCGATGTACTGGCGCTGGTAGAACACGGTCAGACGGCCCTCATGCCAGGACAGCGGCGGTATTGTCAGCCAGGGCAGGGCGCCCTCGGGCACTTCGCCGCGGCGGTCGGTGGCGATCGGGTCGAACAGCAGGGTCAACAAGTCGGGGCGCAGTTCCCTCATGCGGTTGTAAATGGTTTCGGCGCTGACCAGCAAGGAGCGGCCGCCGGACTGGGCCTCGCGAAGGCACAGCAGGCCCACGACGTCGGCGCTGTCGGTGTGAAAGGTCTGGCGCTCAGACGTCTGGTAGATCCGGGTGTTGGGGTCTTTGGATGAGGCGCCGAGGTCACGCACATGGCCCAGGATGTGGCCGGCCGCGTTTTGCGAGCGTGCGCTGCCCAGATGCGCGCCGATGCCACAGAACACCGTGGCGGCGAATTGCTGGCTGTAGCCCGCCACGGGCAAGCCGCGCAGCACCTCGATGCCATTGCCATGCAGCAGCTTGGTCTGCAGCGCTTGCAGGTGGCCGGCGAATGACGATAACGGGAAATCAGCCGCGCTGATCTCGCCCACGTCGCGGCCCAGCGAGAGGTAATGCCGTGCGGCCTGTTCCAGCTCAGCAATCTCCTGGGCCGACAAGCGGTACAGCCAGCGATCCTCATGGCGGGCCATGTCGTGGCCGAGCCAGGCGGCGGGGCCGGTCAACCGGTTAGGCAAATGTGAGAGGTTCAAGGCGACAGGTCCATGCGTTGATGAGTTATTGGGCAATTGTGCGCGTTTCGCCGTGCCGCATCAGCCAGACCCGGTCTGTGGCCAGGCCGTGCGCTGCAAGTGCCAGCGCCAGATCACGCGGTGGGTGGTCAAAGGCCTCCTGGGTCAGTTTGAAGGTGCCCCAGTGCACGCCCATGGCCTGCTTGGCCTCCAGGTCCAGCATCAGCTGCACCGCATCGGCCGGGTTCACATGCATCTTCTTCATGAAGTCGCGTGGCAGGTAGGCGCCGATGGGCAGCGCCAGAAAATCCACGGCGCCCAGGCGCTGGCGAATCGCCCGGAAGTCCGCGCTGTAGCCGGTGTCGCCAGGAAACAGAAAGCGCCAGGCGTTACTGGCGCCCGGGTACCGCTCCACCATGTAGCCGCCCCAGAGCGAGGCGTTGGTGTCAAACGGGGTGCGGCGGCTCCAGTGTTGGGCCGGGGTGAAGTGGATGCGCACCGGCTGCGCCAAGGTGATGCCGTTTGCGTCGCACGTGACGTCGGCTTGGTGCCACCAATCCATCTCGGTCACATTGGCAATGCCGCGCGCGTCAAACCAGGGCTTCAGGCCCAGCGGCACAAAGATGCGCGGCTTTTGCCCGGACGCTACCATCGCCGCTACGGTGGCATCGCACAGGTGGTCGTAGTGGTTGTGCGAGATCAGCAGCACATCGATGGCGGGCAGCTGGTCGCCGCGCAGCGGCGCCGGCACCATGCGCGGTGCGCCAAAGCGGCCGTAGGGGCCGGCGAAATCCGCCAGCGTCGGGTCGGTCAGGATGTTGAGCCCGCCAACCTGCAGCAAGACCGACACATGGCCTAGCCAGGTAACCTGGGGCGCTTGCTGACGCTGCGCCAGCAGCGCGTGGTCTATCGGCACGCTCCAGGCCTGCGCGAAGGCCGCGTAGCCGCCGGACGGGGCCGAGAGCGGCTTGAAGTCGCCGCGCGCGTTGCGCCAGACCATCTCATACCAGGGGAAATCGCCAATCATGACGGCCGGATCGCTGTTGGAAAAGCCGCTGTCGCGGTGGTGGCTGGGTCTGATTGGCAGGGTAGGGGCAGTCATGGGTGGTGTCTTCCGGGGGCATTTTGAACCCCTGTGGGCGCATGGCGCGTCTGGATAGTAGGTTGGCGTGAATCGCCACTGCGTCTACCCACCTTTGTCACTAAAGTCCAGCGCAGGAGATCAACCCACATGAACCCAACGATTCTGATTACCGGCGCATCAAGCGGCATTGGCAAAGCCACCGCAAGACACTTTCAGTCCAAAGGCTGGAACGTGATTGCCACCATGCGCACACCGGCGCTGGAAACTGAACTCACCGGCCTTGACCGCGTGCTGGTCGCCCGGCTCGATGTGCTGGATACCGCATCGATTACCACTGCGGTTGAAGCCGGCTTGTCCAGGTTCGGCAAGATTGACGTGCTGTTGAACAACGCCGGCTACGGCGCCTATGGCCCGCTGGAGGCGACGCCGCTGGACAAGGTCCGGCGGCAATTCGATGTCAATGTCATCGGCCTGTTGGCCACGACGCAGGCCCTGTTGTCGCATTTCAGGACCCGGCGCCAGGGGGTCATCGTGAACATCTCATCGATTGGCGGCAAGATAACCTTCCCCTTGGGCACGCTGTACCACGGCACCAAGTTCGCCGTGGAGGGGCTGTCCGAGGCGCTGCACTACGAACTCGCCGCGTTTGGCGTGCGGGTGAAGATTGTTGAGCCAGGCATGATCAAAACGGACTTTGCCGGCAGGTCTTTTGACTTCAGCAATGACGCCGCCCTGGTCGAATACCAGCCTGTGGTGCAGGCGCTGATGTCGGCACTGGGACCCATGGCTGACATGGCATCGCCGCCGGAAGGC
>CAJAXU010000276.1 GCA_903948045.1 uncultured beta proteobacterium
ATCACTGTGACACAGTCCGCTCACGCGGGTACGCACCAACACTTCATTGCGCTTGGGCTTCTCGATCTCCACGCTCTCGATGGTCATCGGCTGACCTGGGCCATGAAAAACAGCGGCTTTCAATTCAATTTCTCCTGCTAGACAGTGTGTGTTTTTGGGTGGGCTGAGCCAACTTGGGTGGCCCAAACACGTTCAAGCAGCATCTCGGTGGAGCCGTCCTCCAGCGTGGCCACCTGGGCACCGGCCAAATGGCGGCTCAAAGGGTAGTCGGCGCTCAAGCCGGCGGCACCGAGCGCATGCAACAAATTGGCAATGTGCTTGACCGCCATGCGGGTGGCAAATATTTTGGCCTGCGCGGCCAGGGCGTCCATGGGCGCTTGAGCGTCCGCTGCGGCACAGGCCTGTTCGATCAGCAACTGCGCCGCCTCGACATCAACCATGGCATCGGCGAGCACCCAACGCCAGCCCTGGTGTTCCTGCAAGGCGCGGCCAAACGTGTGGCGCTGCTCGCCATAGGCGCGGGCGATGCGCAAGCTGTCCACCACCATGGCCGTCGCCATGGCCGCCACATAGGTGCGCGCCATATTGATGGAACCCATGGCACGCTTGAACGCCATGCCAGGCGGATGCAGCATTTCGTCGGCGGGCACCTCATAGCCATCGAGCACAAAGCCGCCGGTACCCAATGACGCAACTGTCTCGGTACGGCCGCGCTCGGTGCGATGAAAGCCCGGGCGTGACGCATCCACGACGAAAGCGGCAATACCCTTGGCACCGCTGCCTGGCTGAGTTTGCGCATACACCACCATCACCTGGGCCACCTGAGCATTGATGATCCAGGCCTTTTCCCCCTGCAATCGCCAACCCGCGCCATGGGGCGTGGCTTGCATCTGAATGGCGCCAAAATCCGACCCCGCACCCGGCTCGGTCAGGCAGGTGCAACCCATTCGCTGCCCGGCCAGCAAATCGCCCAGCCAGCGCTGCGAGACCGCCGCTGGCAACCAATTGGCCAGCGTGGAGGCGACGCCCTGTGTGTTGATCAAGGACAAGGCAAAACCAAAGTCTGCCTCGGCCAGGATCGCAGCCATGCGGCACTTCACGCTGAACGGCAAGCCCAACCCGCCTTGCTCAACAGGCACTTGAATACCCAGCAGATTCATACGCGCCGCTTGTTGCACCCCGTCCAGTCCCATCACCCGGTCGCGCTGCCACTGTGCCGCATGTGGGCGCACCCACTCTTGTGCCAATTGCCGGGTCTGTTGCAGAACCTCTTGCGCGCGAGTTTGGGTAGCAGGGTTCATGTCGGCGCTCCTGATTGAAGCCATTGGTTGAGGATTTTCTTATCCACTTTCCCCACCGCAGTGGCTGGCAGCTGCCTGACCAGCACCAGCTGAGGCACCTTGTAGGTGGAGAGCCGTTGACGGCACCAGTCTGCGAGCGCCTGCGCGCGCTCCAGATCGACGCTGCCGTCTTTCAGCTGCACATAAGCCACCGGGACCTCACCCTTGTTCGCATCGGCACGTGCCACAACACCACTGGCCAGCACTTCAGCATGCTGGCCCAACACGGTTTCAATTTCCATGGGAAAGACACTCATCCCACTGACTTTGATCATTTCTTTGCGACGGCCGAGGTAATGCACAAAACCATGCGCGTCAACGACGCCGCTGTCCCCGGTACGAAACCAGCCCTGATGAAAGGCCTGCGCTGTGGCCTGCGGCTGGCCCCAGTAGCCTTTGAAAATGGAGGGGCTACGCACACAGAGTTCACCCGCCTCACCCGGTGGCAAGGGCTGGCAGGTGTCGAAGTCGCGCGCCATGATGGCGGTGCCTGCAACCGGAAGACCAATGAACACCGGGGTTGACTTGAGGTCAAGATCATCCTCCTGCAAGCCACGCGTGAAGGTGTCTGAGGTGTGGGTCTCTGTCAGGCCCCATGCGGATTCGACCAGGCAGGCACCCTGCAGTCGCCGCCAACGCTGACGGTCATCCAGGCTGAGTTTCTTCATGAAGGAGACCACCCGTGGATGACGCAAGCAGCTGATATCCAACGCGCTGAAAAGGGGATGCGCCATCAAGTCGTGCGCTGAGTCGACAGTCATCACCATCGAAGTCACCCGGTACCTGGCGATGGACTGCAGCACTTCTTGGGCGTCCCAGCGTGACAGCAGCACCAGCGTCTTGCCCATGAACACCGGGAAAATCACACCCGCGTTTTCACCAGCAATCCACGACTGTAGAAAAAAGCTCAACATCACCGTGTCGGGCTCGTTCGCCACCGCCACACCACAGGTGGACGCTGCGGTGTAAATCATGTCGCGCTGGGTGTGAATGCATCCCTTGGGCAGTCCGGTGGTGCCGCCGGTGTAGTTGAGGGCAGCGATGGCATCGAGATCACGTAGGCGGGGGAACGCCCCTTGCACCGTGGCGCCACACATCAGGTCACGAAGAGACTGAACACAAGGGCTTGTTGCGTCTGCACCGACACGCTGACGCTGGTCGGGCGAAGGGCCCTGCCGCAGCCACAGCACGTCAGCCTCTGAGGTAACCCAGGTGCGGCGCATGACCACCGTCGCGGCCAGGTCCGCCAGGTGGGGCAGCAAACTGTCCCAGGTGAACATCCAGCTTGCACCGGCGTCTGTCAGTTCATGCGTCAGCTCAAATGATTTGGACAACGGGCTGACCGGCACATGCACCGCCCCCAATTTCAGCAAGGCATAAAAAACCAGCAAAAATTGGGTGCAGTTGGGCAGGAAAACGGCTACCCGGTCTCCGACTTGAACGCCTTGCTCTTGCAGCGCCCAGGCCAAGGCATCGCTGCGCTCATGCAACTGCGCATAGGTCAAGGGCGTGTCTTTAAACAGAACAGCCACCTGGTTGGGCGTGTATTGGGCCCAATGCGCGAGGTAATCGGTCAAGGGCAGCTGTCCCAAGGGATACACCGGCTCGCGCGGAAAGCCTGCGGGCCAATTCTGGGCCCACAGGGTTTGCAACTGTTGGAGCAGGGTGGCGTCGTCGGACAAATCGTTCGGCGTCAAAAGTGCCTGCCTTTCAACACGGGACCGACCTCAGCGCAAGCCGAGTTTTTTAACAATCACCATCTCGGTGGCGACATCGCGGGCGATTTGTTCGGCAAACTCTTTGGGGCTTTCGCTCATGCTGATGATCGAACCGGTGCGCTTGGTTTCTTCGATCAGTGCCGTAGAGGTGGAGACCGTCATCAGTGCTTTGAACACCCGCGCAATGACATCATCGGGCGTTCCGGTTGGCATGGCAAAGCCACCCCAGGCGCCAAATGAATAGCCTGGTGCTACGGTATCGCTGATCGTCGGCACCTCTGGAATAGGTTGCACTGATTTATTGGTCGTCACCGCCAAGGCTCGTAACTGCCCGCCTTTGAGATGAGGCACCGCGGTACCAAGTACCATGATGCTGAAATCAATCTGTCCGCCCAAAATAGCATTGGCAGATTCGACCGCACCTTTGTAGGGGATGTGCAAGGCTTTGAAAGCCGGCAGTTTTTCTTCCAGGTACTCTACCGCCATGTGAGCGGGCGAACCAATACCCGCGGAACCATAGGTCAATTTGCCGGGACTGGCTTTGGCCGCCGCCACCAAATCTGCCATGGTCTTGTAGGGCGACTTTGAATTGACGACACAGACGTAGGGCGAATTGCTCATGCGGCTGATCAATTTGAATTCCGTCAGCAAATTAAATGACGGGTCCATCGCCTGCACAGTGACATGGCCTGAGGTGATGTAGGCCAGGGCGTGGATCTCATTAGGGTTTTGTGAAACCGCCCGGGCGCCGATCAAGGCTGCGGCCCCGGGTTTGTTGTCAATGTTAAACGGTTGCGAATAAATGTTGCCTAACTCTCTGGCCACGACGCGGGCAAACAAGTCAGGCGAGCCGCCCGCAGGATACGGGACCACCACTTTCACCGGGCGGGTCGGCCATGCCGTTTGTGCCCACAATGAACCGGGCAAGGCCGAGGCAACTGCCAAACCGCCCACCAGATGACGCCTAGAGATAAAACCGCTCATGTGTGCTCCTTATAAAATGAAATCAACCAAGCTCAATCCCATTGCGCCATGGCCTCAGGCCGATTCGCAAAACTGTCTGGCGCTTGCGGACCGGGGATGAGGCTGACACGTTCAATCTGCCCGCCGTACCGGTACACGCCACGCCCTTCACAATCGGCACTGACTTTTCGCCGGCGGTCCAAGCCCACGTCAAAGCCTTCGCCTACCAGCCTTAAGAAAGTGGGCGTCATGTTCAGGGTTTCTGGCGCCATGACGCCGTTGAGAACCAACTGTCCCACCCCTTCCCTTTGACCCCGGGCACTGTGCTCCAGGCGCAGATGCTGGGCCCCGGGGCTCAACCGCAGACGGCACTGCCGCTCATCACCACGCGTCCCGACAAACGATACGACCACATCCCCCGACTGAACAAAAACGCAGAGACCGCCCATGTTGTCGCCAATGGAAAATATCACGCCCTCAAATCCTGCTTGCCAGCTGAAGTGTGCTTCCAGGCAGTAATCCCGATCCGCCATTGACGGCGCAAAGTTTTGCAGGGGAATCGTCTCAACCCCGGGATAAAAATGCAAGGGCGCAGAAAACTTCTTTTCCAGAAAAGGGGGCATCGCCAGCGTTTTTCGCAAATCGCGGTTGTCCAGCGGATAGACCTGGTTGCTTTGCGCATCAAGCTCAAATTCTGCGATCAGCTGCTGCAGGATATCGGGGTGGCGTGCCGCCAAGTTATCGCACTCTGTCGGATCGACTTCAAGATTGAATAACAGCCAGTTGCTCAAGTCAATGGGCTTGCTCATGGGTTGCAGGGAGACAATTTTCCAGGGGAAAAGAATCATGCCCCGATTGCCCTCGAGTTCAAAATGCTGGCGCGTGCGTTGGGCCGGCGTGTGTGCATTCTTCAGCACGTCTAAATAGCTGCAGCCGTCCAAGCCACGCGTCGGGTGCCCATTGAAGCTCAACGGATATTTCGCACCGATCATTTCCAACACCGTGGGCAGGGTATCTGTGACATGAACCCACTGGGTCCGCACCGCGCCCGCATCTTTGACGCTCTTTGGGTGGCTCAGGATCAAGGGTACCCGAATGCCGCCGTTCATCGGGGTGCGCTTGTAAAAGCGAAACGGTGTATTCGAGCAGTTGGCCCAGCCGACCGGATAGGCCACAAAGGTGTCGGAGCCGCCCACCACACCCTGCTCAAATGCTCGCAGCGCTTTTTGCGCCATGTCCGCATCGGTTGCGCGAGCCATCCTTTTTTCCATTGTGTTGACCGTTCCCTCCGGCCCACCGATTGAATTGGCCCCGTTATCGGATGTGAGAACAATCAAGGTGTTGTCATAAACCCCCAAGGCCTTGAGCTCGGCCACCAGACGGCCCACCTCCTGATCAACCAGCTCAACCATCGCGGCGTAGACCTGCATGTAATGCGCCATCAGCGGCCGCATCGCCTCAGGCACATCGTCCCAACGCGGTACACCTGGGTTGGCTTGCGACAAGCGCCAGTCCGGCCCGATCAAGCCCATCGCGCGCTGGCGGGCAAAACGAAGTTCGCGCTGACGGTCCCACCCCTGGTCGTAAACACCGGCGTAACGGGCAATGGCCTCTGGCGGCGCTTGCAAAGGCACGTGGGGGGCGTTGTGCGCGAGATACAGAAAAAAAGGTTTGTCCGGCGTGCTGCTTTGATGACCGCGCAGGTATTGAATCGATCGGTCGGTCCAATCCCGCGTCGCGTAGTAGCCGGGTGCGTAGGCATCAATGCTCAAAAATTCATTGCCGTCGATCAGGTGGTGCGGCGAGAAGAAATGGGTCTCTGAACCCAAAAAGCCATAGAACCTGTCAAAACCGCGTTGCAGTGGCCAAGCCTGGCGGTCACTGCCTGAACCGATGTGATAGTCAGCCGTGTTATGCCACTTGCCAACCCCATAGGTGGAGTAACCCAGGCCGCGCAAGAGCTCGGGCATGGTGGGTGCATCGGCCGACATCTCACCGGCCTGGTAACCTGGATAGCCCGGATTGTTGTGGGTCAACCAACCACATCCAACCGCATGCGGATTTTTCCCGGTGAGCAAGGCCGCACGCGCGGGTGTACACATCGGGACCGTGGTGTACCCGGTGAAACGCAAGCCGGCACCGGCCAAGGCGTCAATGTGGGGCGTAGCAATCTCGCCACCAAAACAGCCAAAATCAGAAAAGCCCAAATCATCCAGCAAGATGACCACCACATTGGGGGCGCCCTGCGGTGCCCGCGTCGCGTCCCGCCACCAGGGCTTGGAATCTTTCAGGGTTTTACCAATCGTGCCCTGATAACCCTCAGCGGGGTTGGCGGGCGACTCCCACGAATACGTCATGCGTTGGCCTTGAAGGGATGTTGAAGAATGCAATCGGCACCTTTTTCGCCGATGGCAATCGAGGCAGCGTTGGTGTTCGACGAGGGCATGGTCGGCATAATCGAGGAGTCAATCACCCGCAGAGCCTGTACCCCTTTGACACGCAACTGCGGGTCGACCACGGCCATGGCATCGGTGCCCATCTTGCAGGTCCCTATGGGGTGCCAAGAGGTTTGTCCACATTGGCGGATGTAATCGAGCACCGCCGCATCGTTTTGCACATCCAGCCCGGGGCGGGTTTCGCGCCGGATCAAGCCCTGCAGCGCGGGTTGGCTCGAGACCTGCCGGGCCAGGCGAAAAGCACGCACCATGTCTTCCTGATCTTGGGGGTGATTCATATAGCGCGGATCCATCAACGGCGCTTCCAAGGCATCTGGGGAATGCGCATGCACATGGCCACGCGAACGTGGGCGCAACTGGAAGAACCCGATCGCAAAACCCGGAAAAGGATCAAGTCCGGCACCGGGGCTGCGTGTATAACGGCTGTTGGCGCTCAGGTGCGTCATTTGGATCTTGACGCTGGCGCGCGGCTCGTCGGGATGTGCCGGAACCAGCGCGTGGACCGTCGCCGACGGCGTGGCCATCATTCCCCGGCGCGTCAGCAAATATTTGGCGCCCATCCAGGCTTGGCGAATCGGGTTAGAGACAATTTCGTTCAGGCTAATGCGCTGAGTGCATTCAAAAGTGATGCGCCCCTGCAAGTGATCACACAGGTTTTCGCCCACACCGGGCACATCAGCTTTGACCTCTACGCCCAGCTCACGCAAGCGATTGGCCTGGCCAACGCCAGAGAGTTCCAGCAACTGCGGCGACACAATAGGCCCGGCACTGAGGATGACTTCGCGGCGGGCCAGCACTTGCAGCGCTTGGCCATCGTGCAGGTAGCGAATCCCCACCGCCCGCGTGCCCTCCCACATCACCGATGTGGCCTGAGCCTGCACTTGCAGGGTGAGCTGAGGCGGGGTAAACCGGTCCAGATACGCTCGCGCCGTGCTGCTGCGCTGCCCCCGATGGGTGGACAACTGCAAATAGCCCACACCCTCGTACTGGGCACCGTTGTAGTCAGGGTTGGCGGCAATGCCGGCCTGCAAACAGCCCGCATGAAACGCATCTCCCAGGGGCTGCGGGTCATCTGCCAACGACGTGACCTGGATCGGGCCCTGCCGGCCACGGTAGGCGGCGTCTCCCATGGGCGCGGATTCGAGTTTCTTGAAGTAAGGCAACAAATCCTGATAGCCCCAGCCGGTGCATCCCAGGTCACGCCAATGGTTGTATTCACGTGGGTCGCCGCGCACATAAATCATGCCGTTGATCGAACTCGAGCCCCCAGGCATCTTGCCGCGTGGCCAATACACCTTCTGGTTGTTGACCTGCACTTGCGGCTCGGTAAAGAACGGCCACACATACTTGGGGTTTTGCAGCAGTCGGCCAATGCCCAATGGGGTTCGCACCCAAAAGTCATTGTGATGCGCGCCGCCGGCCTCGAGCAGCAACACGCTGGTGTCAGGCTGTTGCGCCAACCGGTGTGCCAGCGCCGCACCCGAAGAGCCGGCCCCGACCACCACATAGTCGTAGGTGGGCGTACTCAAGCCGTGGTCTCCAGCCACCTTTGCAACGCGGCCAGTTCCTGGCCCATCCGTGAAAATTGCAAGTCAGGCATCTCTGGCAATTCAAAACCTGGGCCGGTGCGCGGTGGCACCTGCTCCACCATCAGCTCGACAAAGGTCGGGCCAGGCTGGCTTAGCAATTCAGGAAAACGCCTGGCCCAGGTCTCGGCGCTGTCGATCACTTCGGTATACGCGTACCCCGCTTCTTTCGCCAAGCCCGCGAAAGACAAGGTGGGTTGCAAGGTCGCCAGGTTGCCCAGCCCTGAGAACTGGGTGCCGTTGCGAATCACCACATGCAAAAAGTGCGCCGGTCGCGCCGTGGCCACTGTGACCAGCCCGCCGAGCTCAAGCAGCAGACTCGCATCACCATCGACCACCACCACGGCCCGCTCCGGCATGGCCAGTGCCAAACCCAATCCCAGACCGGCAGCGCCACCCATCAGGGGCACCGAGCTGATCCGTCCAGGCGGTCGCCGGCTGGCATCCCCGCCCGCCGCTTCCAGTTCAATACGGTCAAAGGCGAACATGGCGCCCATGGTGGCCACCAGCAAAGAGTTGGCAGGGCGCTGCTGAGCGACCACAGCACAGGCTTGAATTAAGTTCATCATGTGCTTTATCTCCAGGCCATGGGGGCGGACACCAGCAACACCACGGCGGTGCGCTGGGCATGGGCCAAGGCGTAGGCCTCGTCCATTCGGACCAAATCGGCCTCTGAATCAAGGCTTAAGAAAGGCACGTTGATGGCGGTTAGCAGCGGCTCCATGATGCGCACCATGGTCCGGCGTGACACCGTACTGGGCTGGCCCAAGTTGGCATACTCGCGCCCAAACTGGCCGACCATGAACACCAGGGGCATTTGGGCATCCAGGCAGACCGCGCGCAACGTGTTCATGCAGTTGTACAAACCTTGGTTTTGCATCATCAGCAAAGGCCGCTTGCCACCCAAGGTCAGCCCTGCCGCCACGGTGATCACCTGGTTTTCGCTGCAACAGCCGACCAGCTTGACTCCTGGCAGCCCCGCTTCAAGCCGCTGGTGCAAGGCCAGTTGCACCCAGTCGGGAACCGTGACCACATGGTCCACCCGGTTTCGCGCCAGCGCCTCAACACAGGCGGATGCCGGGACGGAGTAATCTTGTAGCTGGACACTGGACATGTGGACGTCTAAGAGTTATTTACCCGCTCAGTGTCCGTGCGGCAACTGGCAGCTGTCTGTCCAAAATTTGACAATTGCCCCCCTGGAAAACCATGAACGCCACCGATCCGGCGTTGACAACGGCTCTGCGCGCTCCGTCGTGCCACATGTATATTCACCGCATGCCGCCGCCAACCAGCCCCGCCCTGCTAGCCAACCTGCCGTTCTCGCTGGGGGATGCGCTGCGCGCCGCCGCAGCCGAGGCGGCGGATCAGCCCTTCATCCGCATGGCCAGTGGCGAATGGAGCTACGGTTGGCTGGATGCCGAATCCGACCGGGTGGCCGCCGGCCTGCACGCGCTGGGCGTGCGCCAGGCCGACAACGTCAGCCTGCTGCTGCCCAACTGCATTACTTTTGCCGTGCTGTGGTTTGCGCTGGCCAAGCTAGGCGCCGTGACCGCGCCGGTCAACACCGCGTTTCGCGGCGCGGCCCTGCGTGACGCGATTGACCTGGTGCAAAGCCGGCTACTGATCACCGATGCCACGTTGTACCCGGCGCTGGCCGAGGTGCTGCCAGGGCTGCCGCGCATCACGCAGCTGGTGCTGTCAGACAGCGCTGACACCGCCTCCAACCCGGCTGGCCCGCTGCCGCCAACCGGCGCAGTGGCCTGCCTGCCCTACGAGGCCTTGCGCAAGATCACGCCCGACGCCACCGCCCTGCCGCGCCCGGTGGTGGGCTTGGCCGACCTGTGCCTGCTGCTTTACACCTCGGGTACCACAGGCCGCTCCAAGGCGGCGATGATTCCGCACCGCTTTGTGCTGGGCCACGCCCGGCTGGTAATCGAGGGGCTGGGCCTGCGTCCGGACGACGTGCTGTACTGCCCCTATCCGATGTACCACCTGGATGCGGCGGTGATGACCATCGCCCCGGCGCTGCTGCTGCGCGGCGTGGCGGCCATTGGCGAGCGCTTCAGCGTCTCGCGCTACTGGGACGAGATGCGGGCCTTCAAAGCCACGGTCTTCGATTTCATGGGTGCCACCCTGACCATGTTGTGGAAGCAGCCGCCCTCACCGCGCGACCGCGAGCATGCGGCACGGCTGGGCTGGGGCGTGCCGCTGCCGGCCTGGGCGCCCGAGTTTGAGGCGCGCTTTGGCTGCCGGCTGGTGGAGCTGTACGGCTCCACCGAAGCCGGGGTGATGATCTACACGCCGCTAGACCAGCCGCGCCGCCCGGGCAGCTGCGGCCGGCCGATTGGCCCGTTTGAGGTGCAGTTGCAAGACGAAGACGGCTTCACACTGGGGCCGGGCACCACCGGCGAGCTGGTGATCCGCGCGCTGGAGCCAGGCTTGCTGATGGCCGGCTACTACGGCATGCCCGAGGCCAGCCTAGAAGCCTTTCGCAACCAGTGGTTCCACACCGGCGACCTGCTGCGCCAGGACGCTGACGGCTACCTGTACTTTGTGGGCCGGCGCAAGGACATGGTGCGCCGGCGCGGCGAAAACATCTCGGCGGCCGAAGTGGAACAGGTGATCGAGAGCCACCCCGGGGTGCTAAGCTGCGCCGTTTATGGCGTGCCCAGCGAGCTCACCGAAGAAGACGTGATGGCCTGCGTGGTGCTGCGCCCGGGCGAGCCGCCCGACGCGCCGGCGCTGGCCGCTTGGTGCGCCGCGCGCATGGCCCGCTACATGGTGCCGCGCTACCTGCGCTTTGCCGCCAGCTTGCCCAAGACCCCCACCGACAAGGTGGAAAAATTTCGCCTGCAGCAGGACGGCATCACCGCCGACACTTACGATGGCGCCCCGCCGACCCGGGGCTGACCGACATCCACCCAACCGAGTACCGACCCATGACATTTGCCCAACTCAGTACCGAAGGCCGCGTCAGCGTGGTCACGCTCAACCGGCCCGAGCGCCTGAACGCCATCAGCGGTGACCTGCTGGTGGACCTGCACGCCGCACTGGTGCAGGCCCAGGCCGACCCAGCCACCGGCGCCATTGTGCTCACCGGCGCCGGGCGCGCCTTTTGTGCCGGCGACGACCTGAAAGAGTTTGACCAACAGTCCGAAAGTCCAGCCGCCATTGCGCTGCACTGCGAGCGCATCCAACAGATCACCCGCGACATCATGTTCGGGCCGAAACTGGTGGTGGGCGCAGTGCACGGCTACGCGGTAGGCGGAGGCTTTGAGTGGATGCTCAACTGCGACCTGGTGGTAGCCGCAGACAGCCTGGTGTGCTTTTTTCCCGAAATGGCGCTGGGGCATTTTGTGACGGGCGGCGTCACCCACCTGCTGCCGCAGACCCTGGGCCATCAACGCACGATGGAGCTGATCGTGCTGGGCGAGCGCCACGGCGCACAGGCGCTCAAAGACCTGGGCCTGATCAACCGCGTGGTGGCGTTGCCCGACATGCTGCCCACCGCGCTGACGCTGGCCGCCCAGGTAGCCAGCCGCTCGGCGGGGGCCACCCGCCGCCTCAAGCGCCTACTCACCAGCCAGTTGCAGACCCAGCTGACCGGGGCGCTAGCGCTGGAGCGCGAGGCCGCTATGGCCTGCTTCGCCGACCCCGACACGGCGCAACGGATTGCCGACTTTGCCGCTGGACGGCTATGAGCTGGTGGTCACTGCGCGCAGTGCCTGCACCAGCCGGTCCAGATCGGCCTCAGCGGTGTAGATGGCCGGCGACACCCGAATGCACTGGCCCTTGGCCACACCGCCACGGCGCACGGTGAAGATGCCAAACTGATCGCGCAGCTGCGCCACGATGGCGTTGTTGTCAGCGGCCGTGCCCTTGCCGGCCAGGCGGAACGAGGTGATGCCGGCGGCCATGCCTGGCTCGTCGGGCGTCAGGATCTCCAGCCCCTTGAAGCCACGCACCCGGCTGACCCAGTAATCGCGCAGGTAACGCAGGCGCAGCGCCTTGGCGCGCGGGCCGATCTGCTGATGCAAGGCCAGCGCGCCGGGCAGGGCCAGCACTGAGGCAAAGTTGTAGGTGCCAGTGTGCACGCGCGAGCGGATGTCGGTAGGGGCCCAGTCCTCGTCGCCCATGGCCCGGTCAATGTCGGCCAGGCGCGACTTGGCCACATACATGAAGCCAACACCCAGCGGCGCGCCAATCCACTTATGCAGGTTGAAACCGATGAAATCCACCCCAAGGTCCTGCACCTTGAAGTCGATCTGGCCCCAGGAGTGGGCGGCGTCCAGCACCACATCGACACCCCGGGCGCGCGCCAGGGCGGCAATCTCGGCCACCGGCATGACCAGGCCGGTGCGGTGGCTGACGTGCGTGACCAGAAGCAGCGCCGCCTTGGGGTGGTCAGCCAGCACCTTTTGGTAGGTCTGGAGCACCGCGCCCCGCGTGGCCGGCTCGGGGATGCTGAACTTGACGACGTTGACGCCACGGCGCTCTTTAAGCCAGTTCATGGCGTACTGCATCGAGTCGTAATCCAGGTCCGAATACAGCACGGTGTCGCCGGGCTGCAGCTTGTTGTAGCCGCCGATCAACAGCTGCAGCGCCTCGGTGGCGCCACGCGTCAGAGCCACCTCTTCGGGCGCGGCACCCACCGCAGCAACCACCGCCTGGCGGGCCGCCTCACCATCGCGGCCGAATTGCGTGCGAGCATAGAACGAGCTCTCGCGGTTGACCATGTCGGTCTTGGCCAAGTAGTCCAAGCGCACCGGCTCGGCCATGATGCCCCAGTAGCCGTTCTCCAGGTTGACGATGCTGGGCGAGACGGCGTAAAGCTTGCGCACTGCGTCCCAGTAAGTGGTGTCGGTCGCCACGCCTGCGCTGTTGAGCGCAGGCAGGGGCAGGGCAGGGGACTGGGCGCGGGCACTTGGCGCGCTGACAGCCGCTGTGGCAGCAGCCAGGCCGAGCACGAAGCCGCGGCGGTTGGTTTCGATCATGTGAATGACTCCAAATAATGACGGTCAGGTCGGATGTGATCCCGAAGTTTTAGCCCCAGCGCCTCAGGCCCGCTGTGGCGCCAAGGTCTTGGCGTAAAGTGAGGCGCCTGCCAGGTCCTTCAGGGTGACGGTCATGGCGCGGGTCTTGGCGTCAATGTCGACCTGGCCGAAGAACTGCATGCCGTTGGTCGGTGGTGCGTTTACTTCGGTCGGGGCTTTCTGGTACATCACCTGCATACCAAAGGTGGCGTCGGTCTTGTTGGGGCCAAAGCCGCCGGCATTTAGCGGGCCGGAAACAAATTCCCAGAACGGTGCAAAGTCGCTGAACTTGGCTTTGGCCGGGTCAAAGTAATGGGCGGCGGTGTAGTGCACGTCGGCCGTTAGCCAGACCACGTTCTTGATGCTGGCGCGCTTGATCTCGCGCAGCAGCCGGGCAATTTCCAGCTCGCGCCCCAGCGGAGCACCATCATCGCCGTTGGCCGAACCCTCCCAGCGGTCGCGGCCCTGAGCGTCCTTGCCGTCGCCCACATGCAGGCTGAGCGGCATGTCCGCCGCAATCACTTTCCAGGTGGACTTGGAGCGCTTGAGCCCGTCGAGCAACCAGGCGATCTGCGGCCGGCCCATGAAGGCGCTCTCGTCGTTCTCAATGGTTTGCAGGTTGGCGCTGTTGGGGCCGCGGTAGCTGCGCATGTCCACCACAAACAGGTCCAGTAGCGGGCCCTGCGGCAGGTGGCGATAAACCCGTTCAGTCTCAATGTCGGCGGTACGCCGCAGCGGCGCGTACTCGATGAAAGACTTGGTGGCACGCGCCACTAACAGGGGCACATTCTTTTCAGTGTAGCGCTTGTCGCCGCTGACGTCTTTGGAGTCTGACCAGTTGTTGCTGACTTCATGGTCGTCCCACTGCCAGATTTGCGGCACGTCAGCGGCCATGCGGCGAACATTGGCGTCCATCAGGTTGTAGCGGTAGCGCCCCCGAAACTCGTTCAAAGTCTCTGCCACCTTGGTCACCTCATCGGTGACGACGTTGTTCCACAGGGTGCCGTCCGCCAGCTTGACTTGGGCCCGGATCGGGCCGTCAGCATAGATGGTGTCACCACTGTGCAAGAAAAAGTCGGGGTTGACCTTGCGCATCTGCTCGTAGATTTTCATGCCACCCCAAGCCTCGTTGATGCCCCAACCCTGGCCGGCAGTATCTCCGCTCCATGTGAATCGCACATCACGGCTTGCTTTGGCACCTGCCATCGAAGGCAAGCGCAAATGACCGGCTAAGGGCTCAGACAGGACTCGCTCGTTGTGCAGGTCCTGCAGCACCACGCGGTAGAAAATTTCCTGGCCAGCCGGCAGCCCGACTAAGTCGACCCGTCCGGTGAAATCAGTGTCTTCCATCAGGTACGGGCCGCGCACCCGGGTTGGATTGTTGAAGCTGGCCGTCGTGGCCCACTCCAGCCACATCCGTGCCGGACGGTCGCTGCGTGTCCAGACGACCGCACCGTCTGCCTTAGGATCGCCCGACTGAATGCCGTGGGCCATCTGCGGCCGCATGGCATCTCGGGTGATGAACGGGGTGGCTGTCTGAGCCAGCGCCAGACTTGGCACAGCCAGACTGGTGCCTGCCAAGGTGGTGCTGGTTGTGAGAAATGTTCTACGGTCCATGAGCGGCTCCTGAAGGGTTAATGAATGTGACAGCGATGGGTGCAGTGTGGTCCGCTGGTGTGTCAAGCCAATGACGGGCTGGGTCCATAGAAACGTCATCAAAGGTTCATTTGAACGACACAGAATCTAAGCAGTTAACCCGCTGTTTTGGCGGCGACCCCACGCCACTGTTTATGCGCTCATTCACTCTGCCATCCGCCTTTTCCAGCCGTGTCGCCCCTTGGTTAGCGACCTCTTATTTAGGGGCCCTTTCAGCCGTTCTGCCGCTGACGCCTCTGTTCGCCAGCCTGCTGTTTGGGCGTTTGAAGTACCTGCGGGACTACACCGGCTTTGTCAGGAAAATGCGCATTCACATCGCAGCCTTGCGCGAGGGGCCGGCACAGCATTATTTTGAGGACGTGATGGGCCGCGCCAGCGCAGTGCCTGCCGAGATTGCCGGTTCTTGCGTTCAGTGCGGCAACTGCTGCATGGATAAACGCTGCGTTTTTTTGGAGCCGATCGACGATGGGCGCTACCAATGCGGCATCTACCACTCACCCTTTCGCCGCTTGTCCAACTGCGGCTCATTCCCGCTCAATGCGCACGACATTTCCCGCTATGCCTGTCCCAGTTATCACGTGGTCCATCTGGTGCGCAAGCCCGACACAGAATGAGCCGCCCCATGCCACCAGGCTTTTTCCTGATCATCGCGGCCCAGTTTGCCTCGGCGCTGGCGGACAACGCGCTGTTGATCGTCACCATCGCCCTGCTGTCCGAACAGGGCTTACCCGTCTGGTGGGCGCCCCTACTCAAGTTTGTTTTCACCATCTCCTATGTGGTGCTGGCACCGTTTGTTGGGCCCTTGGCGGATGCGTTTCCCAAGGCGCGCCTGATGGCATGGATGAATGGGGTCAAGATGCTGGGGGTGCTGGCTCTGTTGCTGGGCGTCAACCCTTTGCTGGCCTTCGCCATTGCTGGCCTTGGTGCTGCAGCCTACGCGCCGGCTAAATATGGCCTCATCACGGAGATCGTCGGCCCGCAAGGGCTGGTGCGCGCCAATGGCTGGCTGGAGGTGTCCATCGTCTGCGCCGCGCTCTTGGGCGCTGTGTTGGGCGGCTTGCTGGTTAATGTTGCGGTGCTCGATGGCCTGCATACGCTGTTGGGTGACGGTGGGCTGCTTGGCGCCTCTCGGCTGGCGCCCTCTATGCTGCTCTTGCTGCTGGTCTACACCCTGGCAGGGCTGCTCAACCTCGGGATCCCGCGCAGTGGCGCGCGCTACCCAGCCACCGCACTTGACCCTCTGGTCCTGATCCACGACTTCATACGGGCTAACCGCACACTCTGGCGAGATCGGCAGGGCGGGCTGTCACTGGCGGTCACCACCATTTTTTGGGGCCTGGGTGCCACCTTGCAATTCGTCGTTCTGAAATGGGCGGGTGATGTGTTGCACCTGCCACTGGACCAGTCAGCCTATCTGCAGGCTGCCGTCGCAATAGGCGTGGTGGTGGGTGCGGCGTCGGCCGGACGCTGGGTTGCCCTGGACCAGGCAAGACGCGTCTTGCCAGCCGGCGTGCTATTGGGCTTGATGATGCCGATCGTGGCCCAAGTGTCGGTGTTGTGGTTGGCCATACTGATGTTGGCCTTTGTGGGGATGGTAGGTGGCATTCTGGTGGTGCCACTCAATGCCCTGCTGCAGCACCGTGGCTTCACTTTGCTGAGCGCCGGGCGCTCTGTGGCTGTGCAGGGGTTTAACGAAAACTTGAGCGTGCTGTGTATGCTAGGCTTGTATGCAGCCCTGGTGGCCGCTGAGGTGCCGATCGTACCGCTCATGGCCCTGTTCGGCCTGTCCATCGCCATGGCGATGGCGCTGCTGACTCATATTGCGTTCAGTTCGGTTACGGTCGATCAGGGCCCGACGCACCAGCACCGTTGATGCTGGCCTGCTGCATCACCGCCTGCAGCACCGCCTCAAATTGCTGCACGATGCGAGACCAATCCAGCTGCAGGGCCGTTTGGCGCGCGGCTTGACCTAAACGGGCACGTACGGCTGGCTGCGCGGCCAGCGCCAGCGCGGCCGCCACGAAACTCTCGGCGTCACCCATGGCCACCACCCGGCCGTTGGCCTCGTCAACCAGCCACTCCGCTGCAGCCGCATCGTTAAAGGCAACCACCGGCAAGCCGCTGGCCATGGCTTCGGTGGTGACGTTGCCAAACGTCTCGGTCATGCTGGGCATCAAAAAAAGGTCGACGCTGGCGTAGTGCTCAGCCAGCACGCTGCCACGCAGCTGGCCGGTGAAGATGGCGTCGGGGCACTGCGCCTGCAGCGCCTGGCGCATTGGGCCATGCCCGACCAGCACCAAGCGGGCTCTCGGCACCCGCTGCTTAATCTCCTGATAGGCCTGGACCAGCAGCGTGAGGTTTTTTTCGGGCGCGAGTCGACCCACACTGAGAACTGCCAGGTCACCGGTGTCTAACCCCCATTGCTCGCGCAGTGTCTGCTGACGACGGGCGGGGTCGAATGCTGCTGTGTCAACACCGCGGCTCACCACCTTCAGCTGGTGGAAGCCAGCTGCAGCTAATGCGCCTTGCAAAGCCTTGGTAGGCACCATGGTGCAGTGGGCCCGGTTATGGAACTTGCGCAGGTAGCCCATGATGGGCTTTTGCAAGAAGCCGACGCCATAGTGGGCGCTGTAGCTCTGGAAATTGGTGCGGTAATCGGTCGATATTGGTAGCTTCAAATACAGGGCTGCGCGTAAAGCCGACCAGCCCAGTGGGCCTTCGGTCGCGATATGGACCACATCAGGTCGGCGTAGCTGCCACAGCTTGATCAACGCCCCCTTGGAGGGTAAGCCCATCCGCAGCTCGGGGTAACGCGGGATCGGCAGGCCCCGCATGAGTACCTCATGGAACCCCGGTCTCAGGGCGTCTTGACTCGCCTGGTCGGTTCCACTTTGCCGGGGCCGGATCAGTTGCACGTCATGGTTGTTGCCGCGCAGACCTTCGACCAGCCGGGCAAGCGTCAGGGCCACGCCATTGACTTCGGGTGGATAGGTTTCTGTCACCACCGCCACGCGCCAGGAGCGCTGCTTGGCGGGGAAGTTGTCAACCTCGAACTCGGGGTTTGCGTCTGTATCCATCAGCCCATATTGGCAGCGCTTGATAACAAAATGATGACACGCCTGTTCTCGGATATGAAACACCCGTGTCATGCGAGTTTCACATTCGCTCGCTAGAGTGACCCTGCCTTTTCACTACCCCGGGCGCCATGCCTGCTATTTTCGAGGTCGCTATGAACCGCTATTTGCAAGAGCTCAAGACGCAACGTTGGGACGACCACCGTTATTACCATCACAGCCGCATCAACCAGAGTTTGCACTTGCTCAGTGCGATCGTGTTTGTCATCTCGTACGTCTTGTTGTTCATTGAGCCGGCCTGGGCTGCCTTGCTCGCCTGGTCGGTGTCCATGACAAGCCGTCAAGCCGGGCACTTCTTTTTTGAGCCACGCGGCTATGACGAAGTCAATCAGGCCACCGACGCCCATAAAGAGGCGATCAAGATCGGCTACAACATTGAGCGAAAAATTGTGTTGCTGGTGATCTGGGCTGCCGCGCCTGTGGTGCTTTGGCTGGAGCCGACGCTATTTGGGCAGATTGCAGCTGCCGGCAATTGGCTTGAGTTTTTGCACGACGTGGGCATTGCCTGGCTGGCCCTGGGCGTGGCCGGCCTGCTGTTCCGTGTCGGGCAACTCTGGATACAGCAAGACATGTGGACCGGCCTGGTGTGGGCAAGCAAGATCATTACCGATCCTTTCCACGACATCATGCTGTACCACAAGGCACCCCTGGCGCTGCTTCGCGGTGAGCTGATCGACCCGATGACGCATGCGCGTCATCGGTGATTGCTGCGCTTCCTATTTGGCGTTCAGCGGGGTTGGCGCAGCATCTCTCTGAAGATGCCTTTGCGGATGGTCTGGTTGCTTTGCACCGGGCCGTCCCACCAGCCGTCATCCTGCATGGCCTGGGCAGCCCCGACAAAGGCTTGAACCACGGCCTCAAAGTCACCGTCGGTGTAGTTGAGACTGAAGATCAGTCGAGCACTTCCCACCCAACTCAAGGCCAGGCCGTGTGCCCGCAGATAAAACTGAAGCATCCAGTTGTACCGGGAGGGTTGGGTATACAACACTGTCCAGACAGTCGACATGTTCGCTACTCGCACCGGCAAGCCCTGCTGTTCAAGTCTGGCGTTGAGCTGGCGCGCCCTGCCGTCCCAGCGTTCGTCGATGCCATCGTACAGTGCGAGGATCTCGGGGGTCTCAATGGCATCCAGAAAAGCCTGCATCGCGCCCATCACATAGGGGTGGGCATTGAAGGTGCCGCGGGCAAAGCAGATGTCGGCCGGCCGGTTCTCCCGGTAGCGCTTCATCAGGGCAGCCCGGCCACAAACCACACCCACCGGCAGGCCACCGCCCAGTGTCTTGCCGTAGGTCACCATATCGGCCTGGACACCAAAATAGGCCTGCGCGCCGCCAGCAGCCAGCCGGAACCCGAGAAACACCTCGTCAAAGATCAGCACGATGCCGCGCTCGGTGCAGACTTGCCGCAGGCGCTGCAGCCAGGCGGTGTACGCGGCACGGTCGTAGGCCACCTTACGGCTGCTGTCAACCAGCGACGAGTCGCCCGGTGCGGGCGCATTGGGGTGCAAGGCCTGCAAGGGATTGATCAAAACACAGGCAATGTCTTTTCGGGTGCGCAGCACGTGCAGGCTGCGCTCGTCCATGTCCTTGAGGGTATGGGTTTCGCGCGGCGGCAGCGGGTTGCCGGGGCCGGGCTGCACGTCTTCCCACCAGCCGTGGTAGGCGCCGCAAAATCGCACCAGGTGGCTGCGCCCGGTGTGGTAGCGGGCCAGCCGCACGGCCTGCATCACGGCCTCGGTGCCCGACATGTGAAACGACACCTCGTCCAGCCCAGAGATACGTTTGAGCCGGGTCACGTTGTCCAGCACACAGGGGTGGTAGGCGCCGAGCACCGGCCCCAGCGCCTGCACCGTGCGCTGGCCGGCTTCGATGCAAGTTTTATAGAAATCGTACCCCAAAAGATTGACGCCGTAAGAGCCGGTCAGGTCGTAAAACACATTGCCATCGAGGTCGGTCACCGTCACCCCCTGCGACGACTGCAGAAAGCTGCCGCTTTTGATGTGGCGGCCCAGGTAATCGGTGTATTGGTAGGGCACCCGGTAGCGCCCGGTGAACTGCATGTCCGAAATGATGGCCCGAGCGCTGGCTGTCATCGCAGCGCTCTTGGCATAACGGGCGTCATACAGGGCTGCCAGCCGGGCAAAGCCATCACGCCGCCGCTGCACCACCGGGCCGGTGGCGTGGTCCGAGTTGAAGAAAGTGGCTTCGTCATAGGCATAGCCGGGCAAAAGCCCTGCGATGCGCTTGGCAATGCGCGAATGACCAGCGAGAGAGCGGTGCTTTGCCCGCGACAGTTCAAGCCGGCGTTTGGCTTTGGGTAGGGCCCAGGCCAGGACGCCCAGGGCCAGTAAGGGAAGGGCCATGCTGTTGTCCATCAATTCCTCCGGTTAGAAATATGACAAACGTACCCAACTTAATTGACAGGCATATGAAAACTAATTTATTCCAACGCATTTTTCTACAAGAAGACCTGAACTTCCTGCTGACCAACCGTGTGCCGCGCCTGCTGCTGACGCGCTGGATGGGCTGGTTCAGCCACCTGCGCAACCCCTTGCTGACGCGATGGTCGATCCGGGTCTGGCGCCTGTTCACCGATCTCGATCTGAGCGACGCCCGACAGCAGCACTTTGCCAGCCTGCACGACTGCTTTACCCGTGAACTGGTGCCTGGTGCGCGCGTGATCGACCCCGACCCGGCGGCGCTGTGCAGCCCCAGTGACGGCATCGTGGGGGCTTGCGGGCGCGTGGTGGATGGGATGGTGCTGCAGGCCAAGGGTTTCCCATATTCGATCAGCGAGCTGTTTGGCCCCAGCCAGGACACCAGCGTGTTTCGAAATGGCAGCTACATCACGCTGCGTCTGACGTCGAGCATGTACCACCGCTTTCATGCACCGCAAGACATGACGGTTGAGCATGTGACCTACCTCAGTGGCGACACCTGGAATGTGAACCCGATTGCGCTGGCGCGGGTCGAGCGCCTTTTTTGCCGCAACGAACGTGCCGTGCTGCGCGCCCGACTGACCGGCAGCGGCCATCCGATCGCGCTGGTGCCGGTGGCGGCGATTCTGGTGGCCAGCATCCGGTTGCATTTTCTAGATGTGCTACTGCACTTGCGCTATCGCGGCGCCAACGAGATTCCCTGCACTGCGAACTGCGTCAAGGGCCAGGAGCTGGGCTGGTTTGAGCATGGCTCCACCATCATCGTGTTCACCCCGCCGAGCTTTAACTTGTGTGACGGGATTGAGACCGGCCGCCAGGTCCGGATGGGGCAGGGCTTGATGCGGGTGGCCGCGACCGTCAGTGCGTGAGTCGTGTGATTGAGGCCTGACCGCGCCGCTTCGCGACCGGGCTGAGCATTGTCATCGTTTTGCCGCAGCAACGTCATAACACGGTCACGTCGGTTCGCGACGATCTTGCTCCAGATCAACCCTCTGGAGAAGTGCATGAAAGTCAGCGTGTTTGGCGCCGGTTACGTCGGTCTGGTGACGGCGGCCTGCCTGGCAGAAATGGGCAACAGCGTGGTTTGTGTGGATGTCGATGCAAAGCGCGTGACCGATTTGCAGCGTGGTATCTCTCCCATCCATGAACAAGGCCTGGAGCCACTGTTGCAGCGCAACGCGGCAGCCGGCCGACTGACCTTTACCAACGATCTGGCCGTGGCCGTGAACCATGGCACCATCGTGTTCATCGCCGTGGGCACGCCTGCTGCTGAAGATGGCTCTGCCGATTTGCAACATGTCTTGGCCGTGGCGCAGTCTATTGGCGAGCACATGAACGACTACAAGCTGGTCGTCAACAAGAGCACAGTGCCGGTTGGCACCGCCGACCGGGTGCGCGAGACCCTGGCCGCTGCCCTGCGCCAACGCGCTGCGGCGCTGCCCTATGCTGTGGTGTCCAACCCGGAGTTCCTTAAGGAGGGTGTGGCCATTGACGACTTCATGCGGCCGGACCGGGTGATCGTAGGTTGCGACAACGACCAGGCGGCTTTGTTGATGCGGGCCCTGTATGCGCCGTTTCTGCGCAACCGCGACCGGCTGATGATGATGGATGTGCGCAGCGCCGAACTCACCAAGTATGTGGCCAATGCCATGCTGGCCACGCGCATCAGCTTTATGAACGAGATGGCACTGCTGTCGGAGAAGGTGGGCGCTGATATTGAGCAAGTTCGGCTTGGCATTGGCAGTGACTCCCGCATCGGCAGCCATTTTCTGTATGCCGGCTGTGGTTGGGGCGGGTCGTGCTTTCCCAAGGACGTGCGCGCCCTGGCCCACATGGCCACCGAGGCCGGCACCGAGCTGAGCATGCTGCAAGCCACCCAGGCCATCAATGACCGGCAACGCGGCCTGTTGGGGCGGCGCGTGGTGGCCCGCTTTGGCCCCGACCTGAGTGGCCTGCAGTTTGCGGTGTGGGGACTGTCCTTCAAGCCGGGCACGGACGACATGCGCGAAGCGCCGAGCGTGAACCTGATTGACGAGCTGCTGCAGCGCGGCGCCCGGGTGCAGGCCTTTGACCCGGTGGCAATGGTCGGTGCCAGCGCACGTTGGCAGGCGCAGCCTGGCTTTATGGCCTGCAAAGACCCGCTCGCGGCAACTGAAGGGGCAGACGCCTTGATTGTGGTGACTGAGTGGCGCGAATTTCGCAGCCCGGACTTCGCCGAGCTGGCCCGGCGCTTGCGGCAACCCGTCGTCTTCGATGGCCGCAACCTGTATGACCCAACGCTGATGGCCGAACTGGGTTTTGAGTACACCGGCATTGGCAGATCGACGGCAGAGGTGCCCAGCACAACGGACCATGCCGGGCGTTCGCCCTGGGTGGCGTTAGCCGCCTGAGGCGGCCCGGCCCGCCACGGGTCTGGGCAAGGCCAAGGCGGGTACGGACGCCACCACTGGCTCTGCCTGATTGCCAAAGTCAAGGATCTCCAACCGGCCGTCATGGTGTTCCACCAGGGCGGTCAGGCTCTCCACCCAGTCGCCGTCATTGCAGTACAGGACACCCTCGATCTGGCGCATCTCAGCGTGGTGAATGTGGCCGCAGACCACGCCATCCAGGCCACGCCGCCGGGCTTCGTGCGCTACGGCCGTTTCAAAATCGCTGACGTAGCTGACCGCCCGCTTGACCTTGAGCTTGATGTACTTGGACAGACTCCAATAGGGCAGCCCCAGGTGGGCGCGCAGCACGTTGAAGCGACGATTCACCTTAAGAATGAACTCATAGGCTATGTCGCCGGCGTAGGCCAGCCACTTGGCGCACTGGATCACGCCGTCAAACAGATCGCCGTGGGTGACCCAAAGGCGCCGTCCGTCAGCCAGGGTGTGGACGCAGTCCTCCACCACATCGACACCGCCAAAATTGTGCTGCAGGTACTTGCGGGCAAACTCGTCGTGGTTGCCCGGCACAAACACCACACGCGTGCCCTTGCGCGCCTTGCGCAGAATTTTTTGAACCACGTCGTTGTGCGTCTGCGGCCAGTACCAGCTGCGCCGCAGCTGCCAGCCGTCAATGATGTCGCCCACCAGGTACAGCGTTTCACAGTCGGTGGTTTTCAGAAAAGCCAGCAGCGCTTCGGCTTGGCAACCCGGTGTACCGAGGTGGATGTCAGAGATCCAGACGGTGCGCAGGCATCGGTCGTTGGTCAGGTTGTCATCGGTCACGCTCAGCCTCTCCGTGGGTTTGCAGAGATGCTAGAGACCCTACGTGACGGAGATGTGAAAACCCGGTGAAGCTTGCGTGTCAGAGTAGCGTAGCAGGGCCGCGCTTCAGCGCCAGCAGCCCGAGCGCTATTGAATCAATAGCTATAAACCCAATCAGGACGTGGCCTGGAGGGCGATTTGGCTCAATTCAGCTCAGTGTCTAACGCGGTGGTACCGCACCAGCGGATTGACCTTGATGCCAGTGGCGGCGGCCTAAGCTGGCTGCACCGGCACGCTTTGGGCAGTCTTTGACGCTTTTTTGACAAGCGCCTTGTCAAATGTCAGAAACGCTTGGACGCCACCGCTCAACCCCAGGTGCAAGGCATCGGCAAAATCAAGTCCCTCACCGTACGCGTCGAGCGCAGCACTCACGATGTCTGCTTGCGGCAGCGTAAAGTTGGGCAGGTTCAGCAGCAAGCCAACGCCCTGTCGAATCGCTGCTGGCGTGCAGTCGTTCGACTCCAACACCCAGACCAACTCCAGCAACACGGTCACTGGCGCGGTGAATTGCTGATCCGAAGCCAGCAAAGCGCGGGCACGTTTGTACTGGGCTGCGTCATCCCGTAGCAGCAGCCGGGCCAGCACATTGGTGTCGAGCGCCCTCATGGCGCGTGCCGCGCCTTCAGTTTGGCGCGGATCGCGGCCTTGGCGTCCGCCTCACTCAACAGCTTTCGCTCGGGCCGGTATAGACAACCCGCCACTTGAGCCAAGCTGGATACAGGCCGCTCAAGCAAGGGCCGCAACCGAATTTCGCCTTCCACGTAGCGCACTTCCAGGCGGCAACCTGCGCTGACGTGGGCATCGTCTCGCACTGCTTTGGGTATGACGAGTTGGCCTTTGCTGGAGAGGGTGACAGTTTCCATGATCTACCTGTAAAAGTAAGACGCATGGTAAGCCATTTTGCTGAGTTTGGAACGGTGGTTGACCTGGTGCGCGTCTGCGCATATCATTTGACGCGCTATTGAATCAATAGCTATAAACCCAATCAGGACGTGGCCTAGAGGGCGATTTGGCTCATATTCGCTACGCGCCTGCCGTCACACCCGCTCAATGATCAGGGCAATGCCCTGGCCGACGCCGATGCACATGGTGCAAACGGAATGGCCGGAGCATCAGCTTTTTTCAGGCCAATCGGTGGCGCGATCGTGGAGAATCGCCAGCAGATAGCTTATCTGGCTGAGCCAAGCACTGCATCGGAGCGACACATTGCAAAAGTTACTGGACGGAAAAGTAGCCCTCATCACAGGCGCTGGCTCGGGCATTGGCCGGGCAACAGCCATCCGCTTTGCCGCGGAGGGCGCCAAAGTCGTGCTGGGTGATATGAGTGCCAGCGTGTTTGAGACAGCCGCGCTACTCGGGCCTGTGGCGTCAGCCTGCCAAATGGACGCAGGCAAGGAAGAGGATGTGGCCAGACTGGTCGAGCTTGCGGTGAGCAGGCACGGCCAGATTGACATTGCTTTTGCCAATGCCGGCATATCGGGCGGGATGGCGGGCATCTTCGACAACACTGTCGAAAACTTCACTGAGGTCCTTCGCGTCAATTTGATTGGTCCCTGGCTGATGGTCAAGCATGCAGGCAAGGTCATGGCGCAGGCCGGGCGTGGTGGCTCTATTATCTTGACGGCGAGTGTGGCGGGCCTGCGTTCAGGCGCCGGCGGCCCCGCATATTCCGCCTCCAAAGCTGGCGTCATCAACTTGGCCATGGTCGCCGCACAGCAACTGAGCGACACCAATGTCCGCGTCAACGCTCTTTGTCCGGGTCTGACTGAGACCGGCATGACCAAGCCCACCTTCGACTACGCCAAACAAAAGGACGTGATGCACAAGGTCGGCCGTCTCAACCCGCTGCGCCGCGGTGCACGTGCTGAAGAACTTGCCAATGTGGCAGTTTTCCTTGCCAGCGATCTTGCCAGTTATGTCAACGGGCAAGCCATCGCGGCCGATGGTGGCCTGTCAAGCTCCCATCCGGTCACCCGGCAGTTAACCGGTCAGACGGCTGTTTAAGTGCATCGCTGATACACATTGTGATGAATTCAAAAACACCCCCTCCTGACGACGATTCGGCGCAAGCCAAAGACCCGCAGTTTGCCTACACCTTGGCCAAGGGCCTCGAAGTGTTGCGAGCCTTTGATGTCTCCACGCCCTATTTGGGCAATCGTGAGCTGGCCAAGCGAACTGGCCTGACCAGACCCACAGTCGCACGCCTCACCCGGACGCTGGCCCTGTTGGGGTACTTAAGCTATGACAAGGCCGATGCGCGCTACCGCCTGGCAGCTTCTTGCCTGTCCTTTGGCTATCCTCTGCTGAGTCAACTCAACGTCCGGCATCTGGCGCGCGCACCCATGCAGGAACTGGCCGATTACGCGCGGGGTGCGGTCTCGATCGCCATGCGCAGCGGCCTGGAGATGATCATCGTTGAGAGTTGCGTGGATCAGTCTGCGCCCAATGGTCGCCCCGACATCGGCGCCACCCGGCCGATCGAGAGTACCGCGCTAGGCTACGCCTATTACAGTGCCGCTGGCGCCACCGAAAAAGCAGAGCTGGAGCTGCAGTTACAGCAAGCTCAAGGGCCCAACTGGCCTGCGCTCAAAGCTCAATTGACACTGGCCCAGTCTTTTTTTAGCCAGAACGGCTATTGTTTCCGGGTTGCCGCACCGAATAGCTTGGAGGTTGTCGCCGTGCCCTTGCGCTCCAATTTCGAGGGTGAAGTTCTAGTGATCAACTGTGCCGTAGCCTCCTTCAATCTGGAGCCGAACGGGCTGATTGAGCAAATCGCGCCGCGCCTCAAACACCTGGTGGCTCTCGTCGAGAGCGCTGCCGGACTTCGCTAATTCCGGCCAGCTCGGGCTTTGCCGGGACGCTACGTCTCTGCGCCTCTGTTCCAAGCCTGTTCAACCCAGCCTAGGTTAGTCGGGGTCAAGCCGCTGTCATATCGGTATCATCTGTCTGAATATTGTAAATATAAGTTAATATTCAGTCAGATGCTAACTACTGCTGCCGGTGATCGGGGTTGGCAGGCGGCACACGGTTCCGCCGAGATCGAAGGAGTGCAAATGACCCAAGTTTTTCATGATCGATGGATGACCCCATTGGTGCGGCGTCTGGGCCTGACGAACCCGATATTCGGGTTCTCTCATGGTCGTGAAGTCGTCGCGGCAATCAGTCTGTCTGGGGGCCTGGGAGTGTTGGGTGCCACGCGCAACACACCTGAGGAGATCGAAGAGCACCTGAAATGGATACGGACGCAGATCGGTCAACGCCCGTTCGGTGTGAACCTGGTTTTACCAAGCGGCATGCCTGAGGCCGACGATAGGGCGCAGATCGAAGCACAATTGCCCGTGGGCCACCGAGCCTTTGTGCAAGGCCTGTACGAGCAGTTCCAGGTGCCTGCGCCGACCCGTGCGGGTGTGAGATCCCGCTTTGTGCGGTCCAACGAGATGGCAGCTCGACAGATCGAAGTCATCTTGGCCTCAGACGTGGATATGGTCGCCTGCGGCATCGGTGCGCCTGATGATGTCGTGCAGGCCTTGAAGCAAAGAGGCAAAAAGGTCATCGCGCTGGTCGGGTCCCCGCGCCATGCGCGCAGCGCCCTCACAAAACCGCTGGATATTTTGGTCGCCCAAGGCTATGACGCCGGCGCCCACACCGGAACCATCGGGACCTTCAGCCTGGTGCCACAAATTGTCGATCTGGCTATGGCTGCGGGGGTGCCCGTACTTGCTGCGGGTGGCGTGGCCAGCGGGCGGCATATCGCGGCAGCGCTGGCCATGGGCGCGCAAGGCGTCTGGATGGGCACCGCCTGGCTGACCACCGAGGAGTATCGGACTCACCTCGCGCCCATTACCCTGGAAAAGTTGCTGGCCGCCGGCATAGAAGACACGGTGATCTCACGCGCAGACAGTGGCAAGACCCTGCGCCAGATTCGCAGCGCATGGAGCGAGGCCTGGGCGGCTCCAGATGCGCCGGCACCGCTCAAGATGCCGCTACAGGACATCCTGGTGGGCGATTTATTGGGTGCCATCGACGACCACGACATTGGACCGCTGATGCATTACCCCGCTGGCCAGAGCGTGGGTTATTTCAACCACATTGAGTCTGTGACAGAGCGGATTGAGCGCCTGCTAAACGAAACAGTCCATGCCCTGCAGGGTTGAGTCCCCACCCTCATCCACATCACCGCGGCCAGCATGACTAGAACCACCCCTGATTTCTCCCGCATGTTCCGGGCCCGCTCCATCGCGGTGATCGGCGCGTCCACCGACACGAAGAAGCCCAGCGGCCAACCGCTGATGCACCTGCGAAAGCTGGGGTATGCGGGTGCTGTTTACCCTGTCAATCCGCGGTATGCCCAGGTACTTGATTGGCCCTGCTACCCCGACGTTGCGGCCCTACCGGAGACACCCGACCTCGCCCTAATCGCCGTAGGTTCGGGGCAGGTGCTCCAGCGACTAGAGGAGTGTGGCCAAAGAGGCATCCCCTTCGTCATCGTCATCACCTCCGGCTTTTCGGAAATGGGCCCCGACGGTGCTCTGGCCCAAATCCAGCTGGAGGCAGTAGCTCAGACCTATGGCACCACGCTGCTGGGCCCCAACTGCCAGGGCATGATCAGTGTGGGCGCAGGCTTCAGTTTGGGATTTGGCTTGCCCTATGGGTTGCGCTACACCAGTGGCCCGATCAGCATGACGTCGCAAAGCGGCGGCTGGGGCAATACGGTGATGATGCTCAGCGAAAAGGCGGGCCTGGGCTTCCAAAATTACCAATCGATGGGCAACGAGGCCAGCACCACGTCGATGGACTTGGTGGACTGGTTTTTGGATGACCCCCTCACTGGCATGGTGGTGTCCTATGTGGAGGGCTGCAAGGATGCCCACCGTCTGGTCAAGTTGGGCCGAAAGGCGCTGCGCGCCGGCAAACCGTACCTGCTTTGGAAAGTGGGCACATCCGACGCCGGGGCTCGCGCAGCTGCCTCGCATACGGCCAACCTGGGTGGCTCGGCAAAGCTTTACAAGGCAGCCTTTCGGCAAGGCGGCATCATCGAGGTCACCGATGTGGACGAGCTGATCGACCGCGCCAAAGCGCTGCTGGCGCATCGCCGTCCCAAGGGCCCCAGGGTCGCTGTAGTGACCTTGTCGGGCGGCGCGGGCGTGCTGCTGGCGGACCACTGCAGCGCGCGTGGTCTACCGCTGCCTGATTTGTTGCCCCAAACTACCGCGCGACTTAAAGCGATTCTGCCGCCCTATGCGGGCTTGAACAATCCGATCGATCTGACTGGCAACATCGCAGCCCGGGAAGAAAGCATGATCGAGTGCCTGCAGCTGGTGATTCAGGATCCGAATGTGGACATGCTGGGCGTGTGCCTGGCCGCCGCCTCCGGTGAGGCCGGCAACCTGCTGGCGGGCTGGGTGGCCCAGGTGGCAACGCAAACCGACAAACCGGTACTGGTCGCCTGGGTCGCCACCCATCCGGACCAAACCCAGGCCGGTTTTGCCGCACTAGAGATCGCGCAAGTGCCCCGGTACGAAACCCCGGTGCGGTGTGCCATTGGCATGGAGGCGCTGTGGCGGTTCGTTCAGTCTCAACAGGAAACAGCCCAGATCGACCAGGAACCCATTTACCGCCTGGAGCGCCCCGCTATGCGAGCAACGCTGGCTGCTGCTGAGCGCGACCTGTCGGAGTTTGACGCCAAGAAGGTGCTGGCTGCCTATGGGCTGACGGTCACAACCGAGCTCCTAGCCCGGGATGCAGATGCCGCTGTGAATTGCGCCAAGGCAATAGGCTACCCAATTGCGTTGAAAATTGTCTCTGCAGATATTCCGCACAAGACTGAAGCACGCGGCGTGCGGCTGAACCTGGCAGATGCACAGGGTGTGCGAGATGCCTATGACGCCATCCACCACAGTGTGGCGCTCTACGCGCCACAGGTGCAGCTTGATGGCGTGCTGGTTCAGGCCATGGTCACAGAGGGTATCGAGCTGATTCTGGGTGTCCAGGATGACCCCCTGTTTGGCTTGGCCATCATGTGCGGACTAGGGGGCATTTATGCCGAGGTGTTCAAGGACGTCAGTTTCCGGCTGTTGCCCATCACGCGCAGCGAAGCCGCCAGCATGGTCCAGGACCTGCGCTGCTTCCCGATCCTGAACGGGGCCCGAGGAAAACCCGCCGCAGACATTGAGGCCTTGGTTGATGCCATCGTCAGTCTGGCCGCCCTGGCACTGGACTTACAGGGCCGATTCACCGACATCGACATCAATCCACTGTTTGTACGCCCCGCCGGTCAAGGCGTCGTTGTGGGCGATGCGTTGATCAAGATTCGTCCTTGACAGGCCGGCTCAGCCCTTAGCCTTGGTCAGACAAAATCATGTCTGCGGCCTTCTCGCCGATGGCGATAGAGGGAGCATTGGTATTCGACGTTGGCATGGTCGGCATGACCGATGAGTCCACCACACGCAAACCATCCAGGCCATGTACCCGCAAACGATCATCCACCACGGCCATGGCATCGCGGCCCATGCGGCAGGTGCCGATGGGATGCCAAGAGGTTTGTCCTGAGCGCTTGAGGTAGTCAAGCAGTGCCTCGTCACTGTCGGTTTCCGGGCCCGGGCGCGTCTCACGCACGATTAAAGCTTGCAGTGGCCCACTGCTGGCGATTCGGCGCGCCAACCGGGCAGCCCGCAGCAGGGCACGGCAATCGCCTTCCGCGGCAAGGTAGTTTGGGTCGATGATGGGCGCCTCGGACACATCGGTGCTGCGTGAATGCACACTACCGCGAGACTCTGGGCGAAGCTGAAAAAAACCGATACCAAAGCCCGGGTAGAGGTCCATCCCAGCCGCAGGGTTATTGGCATAACGATCAGCCCCGGTTTTATGGGTGATCTGGATTTTTGCGTCGGGCTGCAGATCGTTCGGGTCGGTGCGGGCCAGAGCGTGAACGGTGGCGAGTGGCGCCGCCATGAAGCCCCGGCGCGTCAGCAGGTAATGAGCACCCATCAAAGCCTGGCGCAGCGGGCTGGCCAAAATCTCATTCAGCGTGATGGCCTTGGTGCATTCATAGGTCAACCGGGACTGGAAGTGATCGATCAGGTTCTCACCAACCCCAGGCAGCGCATGCACGACCGGCAACCCCAGTCGCTGCAGCAGCGCGGGCTGACCCACCCCCGACAACTCCAGCAATTGCGGCGACTGAATGGGCCCCGCCGACAGGATCACTTCGGCCCTGATGCGAACGTGGCAGATTTGACCCTTATGGCGGTATTCGACGCCGACTGCGCGTCGGCCCTCAAAGACGATGCGCGAGGCCACGGCTTGAGTCCGCATTTCCAACCCGGTTGGCGCATCGGGGCCCAGATAGCCCTTGGCAGTGCTGCAGCGCCTCCCTTGCTGGATAGAAACTTGCAGATAGCCCACACCCTCGTAGCATCCGCCGTTGTAGTCAGGGGTGGACGGTATACCTGCTGCATTGCAAGCGGCCAAAAAAGCGTCTGGCAACTCACTAGGGCGATCAGCCAAGGCCGTCAGCCGGATCGGACCGCTACGCCCCCGTTGTGCCGGATCGCCAAAGTTGGTTGACTCGATGCGTTTGAAATAGGGCAACAAATCATCCCAGCCCCAACCGCGATTGCCGAGAGCACGCCAGCGGTCATATTCTGCCGGGTCACCACGCACCCACAAGTTGCCGTTGACCGAGCTTGAGCCGCCTGGCACGCGACCGCGCGGCCAATAGACCTGCTGCCCTCCCAGGTGGGCCTGTTTTTCGGTGTGAAAAGGCCAAACGTAACGCGGGTCCATCAACAGCTTGCCCACGCCTAAGGGTACTTCGACCCAAAAATCCCGGTGGCGGGGCTCGCCCGCTTCAAGCAACAAGACACGAGTACCTGGTCGATCCGCCAACCTGCGTGCCAGCGCAGCCCCAGACGAACCAGCGCCAATGACCACATAGTCAACGGTCTGTGTGGGTGCGATCATCGAGCAAGAACCTCAGGCGGTCGATGTGGAGAGCCAGGCACTGAGCGCTTCTGCTTCCTGCCCCATGCGGCTGAACTGACGATCAGGCACTTCCGATTGCGGCATTGCTGGCCCGAAACGAGCCGGCGCAGGTGTGATGGTCAGTTCAACAAAACCTGGGCCAACCATAGCCATAAGGCTGGGCAACTGCGCGATCCAGTCATGCAGCGAGTCAATCCGCCGGGCATGCTTGTAACCGGCCGCCAAGGCCAGGGCAGGAAAGTCGACGCATTGGTTGCCAGGCACCGTCAAATTGGAGCCCCCTGTGAATTGCGTGCCATTGTTAGCCAGTATATGGAGGTACTTGGCCGGCGCCTGCGTACTGACGGTTACAAGCCCCCCAAGTGCCATCAACAGGCTTGCGTCGCCGTCAACCACCAATACCTGTCGGTCAGGCCTGGCCAAGGCCAGGCCCAGTCCCAGACCTGCAGCGCCGCCCATCAAGGGTACCGAGCCCATGCGACCCTCATGCATTTGCAGCTGGTCGAAAGCAAACATCGAGCTCATGGTCGCGACCACAATGGCCTCACCCCCGGCGGCCGCACGCGCCGCCACAATCGCGCCGCAAGCCTCTGTGATCGTCATCGGCATGGGTTTCTCCGGTACCGGTTCATGTCCAAGCCAAGGGTGCCCCCACCAGCAGTGCTGTGGCGGTTCGCCTCGAATGCGCATGCTCAAAGGCGGTGCGTACCTGGTCAAGATCCGACGCCTGCTCCAACCGAAAATATTCGACGCCAAGCGCGGCCAGTACGGGCTCCAACAGCCTGACCATATTGCGGTTTGAGTGCGCTGGATCATGCCCAAAGTTGTCGAATTCACGACCGAACTGCCCAACCATGAACACCAAAGGGATCTGCGCATCGAGCGCCACCGCGCGGATGGTATTAATGCAGGCGTACAGGCCCTGATTCTGGATCACGATCACCGGTCGCTGGCCCCCGATGGTCAGGCCTGCGGCCACAGTGACAGCCTGATCCTCGGCGCAGCAAGGGACCAGCGTGAGCCCGGGCTCCCCAGACTCCAGGCGCACGTGTAGGGCTAATTGCACCCAGTCCGGAACGGTGACCACATGGTCGCAGCCGACCTCACGGAGCCTTTGCAGCACGGCAGAAGCGGGTATGTGCGGGTCCATGGTGGTCATCGCTGCGGAGGCGCCGTGTATTGGCTGCGGCTACTCTGCCTTGATATTGCCTTTGCGGATCACTTCAGCCCATGTCGCGACATCGGTACGTATCGTCTCAGCAAATTGGTCCGCGGTACGCGGCTGCATGTTCGCCAAACCCAGCGACTCCCAGCGCTTGGCGTATTCGGGAGACTGCATGGCGCGGTTGACTGCGGCGTTAAGGCGCTCGACGATGGCGCGCGGTGTCCCGGCCGGAGCGACCAGGCAGTACCAGGTCGCGATCTGGAAATTAACGCCTTGCTCCGTTAAGGTTGGCACGTCCGGCAGCGAAGGCTCTCGATTCGGACCACTGACCGCCAGCGCCCGAAGCTTCCCGGCCTTGATAAGGGACAAGGCTGCGGCAGGAGCCGAAAAGCCAGCTTGCAAACGCCCGCCCATGATCTCGACATTGGACTCCGCAGCAGACTTATAAGGCACGTGCTGCATCTTTAGCCCCGTGCTCTGCAGAACGATTTCCATACTTAAATGGCCCGCAGAGCCGATGCCCCAGGAACCATAGGACCCCGACTCCGCGGGCCGCCTGCGCATCTCGGCAAGGAACTCCTGAACATTTTTCGCAGGGAAGTCGGCAGACACCACCAGGAAATTGCCACCCGAACCAATTTGGGCGACGGCGGCGAAATCCTTGGCGCCGTCGTAACCCGCATTGGGGTACAGACTTTGGTTGACCACCTGAGCCGCCGCATAGCTGAACAGCAACGTATAGCCGTCAGCCGGCGCCTTCGCGACCTCCCGGCTCCCAATCATGCCATTGGCACCTGGCTTGGCTTCAACCACAAACGGTTGCTTGAAAAGGCTGGACAGCGACTCGGCAAAAACCCGAGCAACAAGATCGGTCCCACTACCGATCCCGCTGGGAACGATCAGTTTGACCGGTTTGGTGGGCCAGCTGTCCTGGGCCATCGCTGGCAACTGCGAAGCCAGTGTGCAAATGACGGCCAAACGAGCAAGAAAGGCGGTGGTGCGACGGCGACATAACATCATGTTTTCCCCTTAAAGACGATCGGATTACCCCAATTCAAGCAGACAAAGTGGAAAACAACATCCAAGCGCCTGCCAGCGATGCCGCGGTCCCCACGCGGTGCATCATGGCACAGCATCCTGCTACCGTCAAATTATTGTTTGTATTGTCAAATATTCAGAACATACAGGCGATTTCTTTATACTGGTGCTCCCGCAGCAACTTAAGAAGCCTTGTCATGGCGCGCACGACGCAGAAATTGTTTGATATGCATGGCAAAACCGCCCTCGTCACGGGCGGGTCGCGCGGCCTGGGTCTGCAAATGGCCGAGGCCCTCGCAGAGGCGGGCGCCCGCGTGGTGGTCACTTCCCGCCATGCGGCCGATCTCGAAACAGCGGCCGACCAATTGAATGAAAGGGGGCTGGACGTCAGTTGGATTGCGGCCGACTGCGCGCTGGAAGCCGACATCCGTCGTCTCGGCGCAGAAACGCTTGCACGCTTAGGCCATGTTGATACGTTGGTCAACAACGCCGGTGCCGCTTGGGAGGCGCCGGCGGAAGACCATCCGACCGAGGCCTGGGACAAGGTCATGAACGTCAATGTGCGGGGTTATTTCCTGCTGAGTCAGTACCTCGGCAAACATTGCATGATCAATCGAGCCAGTGGCAGCATCATCAACATGTCATCCAATGCAGGACTGGGTGGCAACCCCAAGGGCATGAATATGCTGGCCTACAACACGTCGAAGGGCGCAGTGATCAATTTCACCCGCGCCCTGGCTGTCGAATGGGGCCAGTACAACATCCGCGTCAACGCCATCTGCCCCGGTTTTTTCCCCAGCAAGCTGTCCGCCACCACCATCAAACGACGCGGCTACGACGAGATGGCTTCACACGCACCGCTCAACCGCCTGGGCGATGACGAAGACCTCAAGGGGCTTTGCCTGCTGTTGGCCGCTGATGCCGGCAAACACATCACGGGACAATGGATCGCCGTCGATGGCGGCGTGAGCATCATCACCGGCGGTTGATCACACCCGCTCAATGATCAGCGCAATGCCCTGGCCGACGCCGATGCACATGGTGCACAGCGCGTAGCGGCCGGCGGTGCTGTGCAGCTGGTTTACCGCGGTGGTCACCAGGCGTGCGCCGCTGGCACCCAGCGGGTGACCCAGCGCGATGGCGCCGCCCCAGGGGTTGACGCGCGGGTCATCGTCCTGCAGCCCAAGCTGGCGCAGCACGGCCAGGCCCTGCGCGGCAAAGGCTTCATTAAGCTCGATCACATCGAGCTGGGCCAGGCTCAGGCCGGTCAAGGCCAGCACCTTTTGCGTGGCTGGTGCCGGGCCGATGCCCATGATGCGCGGCGGCACACCGGCGGTGGCCATGCCAACCACGCGCGCCCGGGGGGTGAGGCCATGGCGGGCGGCGCTGGCCTCGTCGGCCAGCAGCAGGGCGCAGGCGCCGTCGTTCACGCCGCTGGCGTTGCCGGCCGTCACGGTGCCGTCGGGCCGCACAATGCCCTTGAGCCGGGCCAGCGCCTCCAGGCTGGTTTCACGCGGGTGTTCGTCCTGCTCCACCACCAGGGCGTCGCCCTTTTTCTGCGCGATGGTGACGGCACAAATTTCGCGGGCCAGGTGGCCGGCCTGCTGCGCGGCCACCGCCTTCGTCTGACTGGCCAGCGCCATGCGGTCCTGCGCCTCACGCCCGATCTTGAAGTCGGTGGCGACGTTCTCGGCGGTCTCGGGCATGGCGTCCACGCCGTACTGCTCTTTCATCAGTTTGTTGATGAAACGCCAGCCAATGGTGGTGTCGTAGACCGCGTTGCTGCGGCTGAAGGCGCTGTCCATCTTGGGCATGACAAACGGGGCGCGGCTCATGCTCTCCACGCCGCCGGCAATCATCAGGCCGGCCTCGCCCGAGCGGATAGCGCGGGCAGCGGTGCCCACCGCGTCCAGCCCCGAGCCGCACAGGCGGTTGATGGTGGCCCCCGGCACGTCAATCGGCAGGCCGGCCAGCAGGCTGCTCATATGCGCCACATTGCGGTTGTCTTCGCCGGCCTGGTTGGCACAGCCAAATAGCACATCACTGACAGCCGCCCAGTCCACCTGCGGGTTGCGCGCCATCAAAGCCTTGATCGGGATGGCGCCCAGGTCGTCGGTGCGCACGCTGCTGAGGGCCCCACCATAGCGGCCGAAGGGGGTGCGAATGGCGTCACAGATGTAGGCGTGGGTCATGTTGATGAGATCGATTGGGTGGGTGGCCGTGGATAGAGGTGGATTCTCGTTGACGCGGAGCGGCCAGACCGCCTCAATAGGTCTCCAGGTGCAGCCGCCCCTGGGCCTGCAGGGCCGCGCCCACGCTGTCCCAGTCCAGCCCGGCCTGCTGCGCCACATCGCGCAGCGCGAGCACCACGCCCTCTTCCATGCTTTTGAGGCCGCAGACATAGAAATAGCTGTTGTCGTCCGCCAACAGGGCGGCCAGATCGGCCACGCGCTCACGCATCAGGTCCTGCACATAGCGTTTGGGCGCGCCCGGTGTGCGCGAGAACGCCAGGTTGATGTCGATGAAGTCTTTCGGCAGGTTCTGCAGGGGGCCAAAGTAGGGCAGCTCCTGCTGGGTGCGGGCGCCAAAAAACAGCATCAGTTTGCCGCTCTCGAACTTGCCCGAGGCGCGCAGGCGCCGCCGCCACTCGGTCATGGCACGCATCGGCGCGCTGCCGGTGCCGGTGCAGATCATCACGATGTGGCTACGCGGGTGGTTGGGCATCAGGAAACTGGCGCCAAACGGGCCGATCACCTGCACCGTGTCGCCCACCTTCAGGTCGCACATGTAGTTGGAGCCAACACCGCGTACCGGTTGTCCCTGGTGGTCTTCCAGCACGCGCTTGATGGTCAGCGACAGGTTGTTGTAACCGGGCCGCTCGCCGTTGCGCGGGCTGGCGATCGAGTACTGGCGCGCATGGTGGGTGCGCCCGCTGGCGTCGGTGCCGGGCGGGATGATGCCCACGGACTGCCCTTCCAGCACCGGAAACGGCAGGCTACCAAAGTCCAGCACGATGTGGTGGGTGTCGTAGTCGTGCCCGACGTCGGTCACCCGCACATTGCCGGTGACGGTGGCGGTGACAAACTTGTCTGCGGCCTTGGGGCCGTAGAGGTTGGTGTAGGCATGGGCGGCCGACCAGGGCGGCCGGGTGGCGCCGTACTGTGCCGGGCCGAGCGCCGCTGCGGCGGCGCCGCTGGCGGCTGCCGGGCTGTCGGTGCCGGCCTCGGCCAGCGTGTCGGCCGTCACACCCGCCTCGGCCAACGCCTCGGCACTGAGCTCGGCCGGCAACTCATCCCAGGTCAGCTGCTCGGCCGGCGTGTAAGCCCTGACGCGCGGCATGGCCCGCCAGTTGTCGATCGAGCCGGTCGGGCAGGGCGAGATGCAGGCCATGCACAGATTGCACTTGTCGGCATCGACCACGTAGTTGCGATCGTCGTGCGTGATGGCAGCCACGGGGCAGATCGCCTCGCAGGTGTTGCAGCGGATGCAGATTTCGGGGTCGATCAGGTGCTGTCTGATCACGGCCACGGCGCTCATGTCAGTTGAAGCGGACGTAGTCAAAGTCCACCGGCTGGCGGTTGATGCCCATCACCGGTGGCGCGATCCAGTTGGCAAACTTGCCGGGCTCGACCACGCGGCCCATCAGGCTGGCCACATAGGCACGGTCGTCGCCGCTGGGCAGCCAATCGAG
>CAJAXU010000277.1 GCA_903948045.1 uncultured beta proteobacterium
CGGCTACACCCCGAACTGGGTGTGCCGGGACGCGAGCGCCTGCGCGGTCGGGAACTGATGGCGGTTGAGCGCCCCTGAGCACGACGGGACCCAGCGAAGGGCCCCAGCCAGTTTCAGCCCACCATCAGCCTGTCATCATCTCGCGCAGCGGCGGCGCCACGGTGGCGTGCCGGGCATCGGCCACGATCTCGTAGGAACGCAGTCGCGCTGCATGGTCAAACATCTGGCAGGTGATCATCAGTTCGTCAGCGCCGGTGCGCTCAATGAAGGCGTCGAGCTGCTGGCGCACGGTGGCGGGCCCGCCAATCGCGGAGCACGACAACACACTTTCCAGCATGGCGCGCGCCGGGCCGTCCAGGCGTTCGCGGTAGCCCGGCAGCGGCGGTGGCAGCCGGCCCGGGCGGCCGGTGCGCAGGTTGACAAAGGCCTGTTGCATCGACGTGGCCAGCAGCTCGGCCTGCGCGTCGGTGTCGGCCGCAAACACGTTGAAGCCCAGCATCACGTAGGGTTTGGCCAGCCTGGCCGAGGGCTTGAAATAGCTGCGGTAGAGGTCGATCGCCTGCATCATGGCCTGAGGCGCAAAGTGCGAGGCAAAAGCGTAGGGCAGACCGAGTGCTGCGGCCAGCTGCGCGCCGTACAGGCTCGAGCCCAGAATCCAGATGGGGATGTTCAGGCCCTGGCCGGGCACGGCGCGTACCGGTCCCTTGGGCTCGGCGGCAAAGTAGTCCATCAGCTCCAGCACGTCCTGCGGGAATTCGTCTGAATCCGAGGCCAGGTTGCGGCGCAGGGCGCGCGCCGTGGTCTGGTCCGAGCCGGGCGCCCGGCCTAGCCCGAGGTCGATGCGGCCTGGGTACAGCGACTCCAGCGTGCCAAACTGCTCAGCAATCACCAGCGGCGAGTGGTTGGGCAGCATGATGCCGCCGGCGCCCACCCGGATGCGTTGCGTGCCGGCGGCCACATGCGCCATCACCACGGCGGTGGCTGCACTGGCAATGCCGGGCATGCCGTGGTGTTCGGCCAGCCAGTAGCGGTTGAAGCCGAGCCGCTCGGCATGGCGCGCCAGCGACAGGCTGTTGCGGAACGATTGACCGGCGTCGCCGCCCTGGACAATCGGAGAAAGATCAAGCACGGAGAATTGGGTCATAGGTTGGATGGTAGGCGATCTGGCTGACAATGGTTTCCCCACTCCGCCTTGACCCCGTCAGACCATGAAAACACGTTGCTTGGTTTTGCTCGTCGCACTGCTGACCCTGCTGCCGCTGGCCACCAGCTGGGCGCAGCCGGCGGCCACACCCGCCGCCGCTGCGCAGAGCATCGAGGCACCGCTGCTGTACTTCAACCGCGAAATCACGGTGTTTCGCGCGCCCTTGCTGGGCGTGTCGCCGACCGATCGGGCACGCCGCGCCGTCACCCGCATCCGCGAGCAGCTGGAGCAGCACAGCAACCCGGTGGTCACGGTGCGCCAGGAGCCCTTTGGCGTGCTGGTGCAGATCAACGGCGGCACCACCTTTGTGCTCACCCCCGATGACACCGACCGCACCCAGCAGGAAGGTCTGGACGTACACGCCCAGCGTGCTGCGGCGGCCCTGGTCAAGGTGATTGCCGACACCCGTGAGAGCCGCAACCTCGATGCGGTGGCGCGCGCGCTCGGGCTGACGCTGGCGGCCACACTGGCCACTGCCTTGCTGCTTTGGCTGCTGGCGCGGGCACGCCATGGCATTGAGCGCCGCATGCTGGTGGTCACGCAACGGCATGCCAAGCGGCTGCAGCTTGGCGGCGTGGCCCTGGTCCGACGCGAGCGGGTGGTGGCGGTGGTGCACCTGGCCTTGACCCTGGTCTATTGGTTGCTGGCACTGGTGGTCAGCCACCAGTGGCTGAGCTTCGTGCTGGCGCGCTTCCCCTACACCCGGCCCTGGGCTGATTTGCTCGATGATTTTCTGCTCGATCTGGTCGGCCGCATCGGCCGCTCGATGGCCGACGCTGTGCCAGGCCTGCTCACGGCGCTGGTCATTTTTGCCATGGCTCGCGCCGTGACGCAACTGGCTGACGGCTTTTTTGAACGGGTGCGTGACGGCCAGATCCGGCTCGGCTGGCTGGACGCCGACGTGGTCGTGCCCTCACGCCGCATCGCCAAGGTGGTCGTCTGGCTATTTGCGCTGGCCATGGCTTACCCCTACCTGCCGGGCGCCCAGACCGAGGCCTTCAAGGGCTTGTCGGTGCTGGTCGGCCTGATGGTGTCACTGGGCGCATCCAACCTGGTGGGCCAGGCGGCCAGCGGCCTGATCCTGACCTATGGCCGGGTGTTTCGCCGCGGCGAGTACGTGCGCATTGCCGAGCATGAGGGCACGGTGACCGAACTTGGCGTGTTTGCCACGCGCATCCGCACCGGTCTGGGCGAGGAGCTCACCGTCTCCAACTCGTCCATCCTGGCCGCCACCACCAAAAACTACTCACGCGCCGTCAAGGGCGCCGGCTACGTGCTTGACACCACCGGTCACCATTGGCTACGACACCCCCTGGCGCCAGGTGCACGCCATGCTGGAGGAGGCCGCGCTGCAGACCCCGGGTGTGCTGGCGGATCCGGCGCCGCAGGTGTTTCAGACGGCGCTGTCTGACTGGTACCCGGAATACCGCCTAGTCTGCCAAGCGGTGCCTTCCCAGCCCAGGCCGCGCGCGCAGATCCTCAGTGCGCTGCACGCCAATATTCAGGACGTGTTCAACCACTACGGCGTGCAGATCATGTCGCCCCAGTATTTTGAGGACCCGACCGAGCCCAAGTTGGTGCCACGCAGCAAGTGGTTCACCCCGCCGGCGCGCGAATAGACCTTGCGGCCTGGCGCCGCGCAGCCCTCACGCCGGTTGATTGGCGTCAAGACCGAATCCGGGCAGGTCAGGCATAAACAGGCTTTGTCCTGCATGTCCATCAAGCAACTTGGCGCCACTGAGCTGGCCGTCACCATCGCACCCGCTGCGCTCGGGTTTGTCGACACCACCGAATTACTGGCGCAGCCGCTGACCTGGGTCGGCCAGGAGCGCGCCCGGGCGGCGGCGGGTTTTGGCCTGGCCATGACGCAGCCCGACTACCACCTGTTTGTGCTGGGCGAGGTGGGCAGTGGCCGGTCCTCGCTGCTGCGCCAGTTGATGCAGGCGGCCGCGCAGGTGCGCCCGGTGCCGCCCGACCTGTGCTACCTGCACAATTTTGAGACGCTGGAGCAACCGGTGGCGCTGAAACTGCCACCCGGGCGGGGCCGCAGCCTGCGCCAGGCGATGTTGACGCTGGCTGAACACCTGCAACGCGACATCCCGGCACGCCTGGCCGGCCCGGATGTACGGCTGGAGAGCGACCGCATCCAAAAAGCCTATGCGGCGGATGAGGCCCGGGCCGACCGGGCGCTTGATGCCTTTGCGCGGGCTCGCCAGTTCTCGCTGTACCGGCAGGACGGCGAGCTGGTGTTCACGCTGCTGGGCGAGCAGGGCGAGGCACTGACCGAAGCGCAGGCCCGGGCGCTGCCGAGCGAACAACGCGACCGCATTGACTTGGCCGAGCAGGAATTGCGCGCCGAGATCGGTCATTTTCTGGCTCAGATCCGGCCGCTGGAGCGTGACCGCGACGAGCGGCTGGGCGCCTTGCGCCGCCAGACCATCCGGCCGCTGCTGACCGAGGCCCTCCAAGCCATCCGGGCTGGCTTGCCCAGTGGCCTGTCTGACGCCAGCAAGCTGGACGCCTGGCTGGACCAGATCATGGCCAATGTGCTCGACCATCTGCCGGTGTTCAGCCCGGCGCCTGAGGAGGACGAGGACAACGCCGAGCGCGTGGCCAAGCTGGTGGCGCGATACCGGGTGAACCTGCTGGTCGACAACGCCACGCTGGTCTGCGCGCCGGTGCTGGTCGAAAACAACCCGTCCCTGCGCAGGCTGATGGGCGGCGTCGACTTCTTGCAGCAGGAGGACACGCTGTTGACCGATTTTTCACGCATCCGCGCCGGCAGCCTGCACCGGGCCCACGGTGGCTACCTGATGCTGCACCTGGAGGACGTGCTGGCCGAGGAGGGCGTGTGGGACAAGCTGCGCCGCTTTGTGCGCACCGGCCGCCTGCACCTGGATGAGCCCGGCCCATTGATCACGCCGATGGCCGCCGTTTCGCTGCGGCCCGAGGCGCTGGACCTGGACGTGAAGCTGGTGCTGATTGGCTCGACCGACGATTACGAGCTGCTTCTGGAGGCTGACCCGGAGTTCACCCGGCGCTTTCGGGCCAAGGTGGTGCTGGTGCCGGCGTTACGCGCCACCGCCGCCACCAACCAGGCCACGGCGGTGTTTGTGGCCCACACCTGCGCGCGACTCGGCTTGCCGCCACTGACGGCGGCGGCGGTGGCGCGGCTGCTGGAGCAGTCGCACCGCGAGGTGGATGACCAGACCCGCCAAAGCGCCAACTTTGCGCGGGCCGAGGCGCTGATCATGGAGAGCGGCGCGTTGTGTCGCGCCACGGGTGGCGCCAGGGTCGAGGCCAGCGACATCGAAGCGGCCCTGTTGGCACGCCAGCAGCGCCATGATGACGGTGAGCAGCGCCTGCGCGAAGCGGTGGCTGATGGCGACTGGCTGATCCGCTGGCAGGGTGAGGCGCTTGGCCAGCTCAACGGCCTGGGCCTGGTGGACCTGGGTGACTACCGCTTCGGTGTGCCGGTGCGTGTGTCGGCCCAGACTTATGCCGGCGCCGACGGCGTGCTCAACATCGAGCGCGAGGCGGCACTGTCGGGCCCGATCCACGACAAGGGGGTGTTGGTGCTGGCCAGCTACCTGACCGCATTGTTTGCAGCGCAGGCACCGCTGGCGCTGAATGCGGCCATCGTGCTGGAGCAGGAGTACCAGGGTGTTGAGGGCGATTCGGCCTCTTGCGCCGAGCTGCTGGCGCTGCTGTCCGCGTTGTCAGGCCTGCCGCTGAAGCAGGGCATTGCGGTGACCGGCGCGCTGAACCAGCACGGCGAGCTGCTGCCGGTGGGCGGCATCAACGAAAAAATCGACGGCTATTTCCGCATCTGCGACGCCGCCGGGCTGGACGGCACGCAGGGCGTGCTGATCCCTGAGCGCAACCGCCGCCACCTGATGCTGGACCGCCGTGTGTGCAGCGCGGTGGCCGAGGGCCGGTTTCACATCTACACGGCCAGCCACGCGCTCGACGGGATGGCGCTGCTCAGCGGCTGGCCCACCGGCCTGCCATCGCGCCCCGGTGGCTACGCGCCTGACACCGTGCTGGGCCGCGCCGCCCGCAGCCTGCAGGCCTACCGCCGCGCCTGCCAGCGTGCCGCGCCTGACCGGCTGCTGCAACGCTCCGCCCGCCCGACAGCGCGCCCGGCGCGCTGATCCGGTGCAGGCACAATCAGTGGCTTGACCAGCTCGGGCTGCCTGGCGGCGGCACATCACACCATGAACCAGGCCACACCCAGCGCACCCAGCGTCTTCATCACCGGTGCTTCGTCCGGGCTGGGCCGGCAGATGGCGATTGAATTTGCACGGCGCGGTTACCGGCTGGCCCTGACCGCGCGCCGGCTCGACTTATTGGAAGCCCTGCAGGCCGAATTGCTGCAGGCTGGCGCACCAAAGGTGTTTGTGGCCGCGCTGGATGTGACCGACGAGGCGGCGGTGACGCAGGTGTTCGGCCAGGCCTGCACCGCGCTGGGCCGGCTCGACATCGTGGTGGCCAATGCCGGTATCGGCAACCACGGGCGCATCGGCCAGTTGCCGCTGCACCGGGCCCACGCCACCATCCACACCAATGTGCTGGGCTTCATGAGCACGGTGGAGGTGGCACTGCAGCATTTTCGGGCGCAGGGCCGGGGCCAACTGGTGGGCATCAGCTCGGTAGCAGCTTTCCGCGGCTTGCCCGGCGGCGGCGCGTATGGCGCCAGCAAGGCGGCAGTCACCAACTATCTGGAGGCCCTGCGCGCCGAGACCCGGGGCAGCGGCATCGTGATCACCACCTTGTCGCCGGGTTTCATTGACACCCCACTGAACCGGGGCGCCAAAAGCCGCCCCTTTGTCATCCCGGTGGAACAAGGTGGCCGGCTGCTGGTCGACCTGATCGAGCGCCGGGTGCAAACCGCCACGGTGCCAGCCTGGCCCTGGGCGCTGGTGGCGCGCCTGCTGACCGTGCTGCCAGCAGCCATCGTGGCGCGCATGCGGTGAGTCAGCCCCAGCAGCAGCCGGTGCTGGTGGCGGGTGGCGGCATTGGCGGCCTGGCCGCGGCGCTGGCCTGTGCCCGCGCCGGCCTGCCGGTGCAGCTGTTTGAGCGCAGCCCGGCGTTTGCCGAGGTGGGGGCTGGCATCCAGCTTGGGCCCAACGTGACCCGCCTGCTGCAGGCCTGGGGCCTGACGGCCAGCCTGGAGGCGGTGGCGGCCTACCCTGACAACCTGTTCATCCGCACCGCCGACACCGGTGCCGAACTGGGACGGCTGCGCCTGGGCGCCCAGGCCCGCGCCCGCTACGGTGCGCCCTATGCCACCATCCACCGCGCCGATTTGCAGGCGCTGTTGCTGCAGGCAGTGCAGGGTGAGGCGGGTGTGGTGCTGGGCCTGGACCAGGCCATCACCGGCTTTGAACAAGACGCGAATAGCGTCAGCGTGCATCACGCCGATGGCCGCCAGACCCCGGGCGCGCTACTTGTTGGGGCCGACGGCTTGTGGAGCCGGGTGCGCCAGCAACTGCTGGGCGACGGCGCGCCACGCCCAACCGGTCACCAGGCCTATCGGGCCATGGTGCCGCAGGCCAACCTGCCTGCCGCCCTACGCTGTCAGGACGTGGTGGTGTGGCTCGGTACCGGCCTGCACGTGGTGCAGTACCCGGTGCGCGGCGGTGACTGGCTCAATCTGGTGGCGCTCGTCGAGGATCGGACTCAGCAACAGAACCCGGGCGACCGGTCCGGCTGGGACCACGCAGCACTCGGCGCAGACCTGCAACGGCTGCTGCACAGCTCGGCGCCCGCGCTGCAGGCGCTGGTGCAAGCCATGGGCGGCTGGCGCCTGTGGCACCTCCAGGTGCGCGACACGGTAAGCAGTGCATCCCAGATGGCGCAGGGCCGCGTGGCCCTGCTGGGCGACGCCGCCCATCCTATGTTGCCTTACCTGGCCCAAGGTGCCGGCATGGCCATTGAAGATGCCCAGGCACTAGGCCAGGCGCTTTCCTCCGCCGGCGCCACGCCAAAGGCCTTGGCCCAGTACTCGCAGGCCCGCTGGCAACGCAACGCCCGGGTACAAAAGCGCGCTCTGCGCAACGCCTGGATTTTTCATGCCAGCGGCCCGACTCGCTGGGGCCGCGATCTGGCGATGCGGTTGCTGGGCGAGAGTCTGCTGGATATGCCCTGGCTTTATCGTGGGCCCTGAATACGCTCGACCCCCCGAGTTCGACACCAAATCCCGTTTTCTTCAATTTTTGACCCCTCGACCCTAACAAAATCAAGCACTTAGCGCTGTCGTTTGAGTTTTACTGTAGTGGCAATATTGTTGGCTTTTAGTGTTGGCAAGTTTTCTTTCCTACCTGGAGAGTTTTTGCTACACTTCTCGCCATGTTCACCAAGCTCACCCGAAGCGGCGGCCACACCTACGTGCAGCTGGTTGAGTCTTTCCGCGATGAAACCGGTCGCCCCCGACAGCGCACCATCTCCACTCTGGGGCGCCTGGATGAGTCGGGTGGCCAGGTCGACTCTTTGCTCAAAGGCCTGCTTCGCGCCAAAGGCATGCCTGCTTCGATGGCTGATACGCCGCAGGTTGCTTTTGAATCGGCATTGGCTCTGGGCGATGTGTGGGCGCTGGACCAACTCTGGAAGGAACTCGGCTTTGACGCGCTGGCCGGCGTCTTTCGCAAAGCCCGCTACACCACCCCGGTAGAGCACG